>CBDVBE010000157.1:0-13673 GCA_965372145.1 uncultured bacterium
AAGGAAAAATAAGATAGTTCTTAATGCAATACCATTTTAACCCTCTGGGGTTTATAGAGGAAAAACTCCATGCTCTGCATGGAGATACCACTGTTTCATTCGGGCACTGTCGTGCTTTTGTTTTTCAGCGGCTTCCAGCCGCAAAAAATCAAGCCACCACCTCTGGTGGTGGTAATTTGACTTGTTTATTAAACTGCTGAAAGGTGTTATAAGAGTGTGGTACTAATGCATTATATTTCATTTCTCACATACATCGTTATCATGCAGATATCATCATCGAATTCCGTTTTCCCCGCGAATTGCTGCGTTTCTGATAACACATCATCAAGAAGTTTATCAGGTGGTATGGCAAGTTTATTTTGCATTGATTCATGGAGACGCTTTCTAGTGAAAATCTTTCCGTCGCTATCCATGACTTCATAGAGGCCATCGGTAAAAAAGAAAACGATATCGTTTTTAAATAGTGTACGCTCGTTGGCTATGTATTTATAATTTTCACAAAGACCAAGTGCAGGTTCAAATGTATTCCCGTTACATTGCAGCACTTCAACAATTCCCTGATTCCGCCGTAGTAATAAGGGCGTCGGATGACCGGCATTGGAATAGCGAAGTTGACCGGTTTTGATATTAGCAACACAATAAAAGGCAGTAGCGAATATTCGTGTAAAGGACCCGCTCATTATAGAATGCAAGCCGTTGTTCAGATTATCCAGAAAAACGGCTGTATTTGAAGCGATGGGCATAAGCTGCTCAATCAATCCCCTCAGGTAAAAGGTCAGCAGTGATGCCCGTGTCCCGTGTCCCATCACATCACAGATGAGTATGCCAACTTCGCAATCCGAGATTGTGAAGATTTCAAAAAAGTCACCGGCCAAAGAGCTCGCAGGATGATAGAGATGATAAAACTGCAGGATGCTCTCCTCTTCTTTTACATCATTAGGAAAGTATGGGATGTATCTTCCCAGGTACGCTGACTGAATCTCATGAGCCATGTTCAAGTCGGTTGTCATCTCCTCATTTCTGACACGAAGCTCTTCTTCTATCTGTTTTCGATCGGTAATATCGATTATAATACCGAGGCAGACATAACACGCTCCCGATTCATCCCGCAGTGCTGTTGAAATATCGCGTGCCCATCGTTCTTCACCCGATTTCGTCTGGAATTGAAAATCCATTATATAATTATCGATGGTACCATCACTGATTCCCTTGAACACTTCATGGATTGACATGCCGGCAAGATTGCCGGTAAATTCATTGGTCAGAACAATCTTTTCCCAAAGCGACAACGTAAACTCCTCAGGGCCGTAACCGGTAATATCCTTAATGCCGTCACCTATATATTCGTACGTATTGGAATCAAAGCGACGCCGGTATACCGTGGCATTTCCATGCTCAAGAACTGAATTAATATCGGTAATAACCTGTAAACGTTCTTTTTCCTTTTGTCGGCGTTTTACCAGAGTTATACGGTATCGGTATCCAAGTACAGTTGAAACAATAATAAGAAGTGCACATACCGTATAGAACCACCAGGTCCTCCAGTAAGGCGGAACTATAGTTATTGCCAATGAAATTCCGTTCTCATTCCATATACCATCATTATTCGATCCTTTGACTCTGAAAACGTATCTTCCGGGAGAAAGACCGGAATAGGAAACATAGCGCCGGTTACCGACATAATTCCAGTCCTTTTCAAGCCCTTCCATCATATAGGCATACAGGTTGTTTGCAGGCGAGACAAAATGTAACGCGGCAAATTCGAATGAAAAGACATTATCTTTATAAGAGAGAGCAATTTCCTCCGTTTGGGTTATTGTTTTTTCAAGAATTGAGCGGCCATCAGCCATTGTTCCAACCGGTACCGATTTGTTAAATATCTGAAAGTCGGTGATTACCACTGAGGGAATATGGGGATTATCTGTGATACTGTCCGGGAAAAAAGCGTTAAATCCGTTAATGCCGCCGAAAAACATCTCACCGTTTTTATTTTTAAAGGCAGTACCGGTATTGAATTCGTTGCTCTGTAACCCATCGTTTACATCGTAATTTTTACATTCCTCTGTCCGTGGATTAAACCGCGTCATGCCCCTGTTTGTGCTTATCCAGAGGTTTCCCTTGTCATCGTCGAGTATGTCATAAATCACATTATCCGGTAGTCCCTCTGTTGTTGTATAGCAGGTGAAGCTGTTTTTCTCCCGGTTAAATTTATTAAGCCCGTTATTGGTGCCGATCCAGAGGATACCTGAGTGGTCCTCATACAACGATAATAGAAAATCACTGCTGAGACTGGTAACATCGGTGGTGTCTGATTTGTAATGGGTGCATTGTCCGTTTTTCCGATCAAACTTGTTAAGGCCGCCGCCATTGGTGCCCACCCAGAGCGTGTTAAATCGGTCTTCTTCAATACAAAGGACATTGTTGCTGCTTAAACTGTGTGGATTTTCGGGATCGTGTACATACCGGGTAAACTGTTCTGTTTCACGGTTAAACCTGTTAAGGCCGCCGCCATGGCAGCCAATCCAGAGAACAGCAGCGTGATCTTCATAAATACAGAATGCCTTGTTGTGGCTCAGACTGGTTGCATCGTCAGGATTATTGGTATAATGGGTAAACCGTCCTGATGTGCGGTCGAATTTGTTGAGGCCGCCCGAACGGGTGCCAATCCAGAGCACACCGGATGTGTCTTCGTAAACGTCGTAGATACTGTTGTCGCTGATACTGTAGGGATTATCCGGATCACTGGTATAATGGGTAAAGGTGTTTCTCTTTCGATCAAATCTATTCAGTCCGCCGAAATCAGTGCCAATCCACAATATGCCGTATCGATCTTCACAGATTCCCCAAATCATATTGTCGCTCAGGCTATTGGATTTATTTGCAGTGTGCTTGTAATGAATAAAATTCTGCGTTTCTTTGAAATAGACATTGATACCACCACCACGCGTACCGAACCAGAGTCCGCCGGTTTTATCTTCACATATTGACACCACTCTATTGTTGCTTATACTGGTTGGGTCGTCAGGATTATATTCATGACGGATAAACCTATTCTCGCTTCTGTCAAATACATTCAGTCCTCCATTATTGGTACCTATCCAGAGTGTATGCAGCCGGTCCTCATACATCACGGTAATATGGTTATCGCTTAAGCCGGCCGGATCATCGGGGTTGTTTTTATAGGAAGTGAACCGACCGGTTTCCCGATCGAATCTGTTTAATCCACCATGTCTGGTGCCAATCCATAATACCTCCATATGATCTTCATACAGGGAGGTGACAAAGTCATCACTTACACTGGTCTTATCTCCGACAATGTTTATATAACAGTCAAATTGATTGCGTTTACGGTCGAGCCTGTTGAGTCCCCCGCCATCGGTACCAATCCAGAGTGTTCCGGCATTGTCCTCAAGAATTGCGTTGATAATATTGTGGCTTATACTATACAGGTTATTTGGGTCTGTGGTAAATCGAATAAAGTCTTCTTTGTCCCGATCGTATCTGTTCAATCCCCCTCCAGTACCGATCCAGATTATACCTGCTTTATCCACACAGAGTGACAACACCGTGTTGTTACTTATACTGTTTGCATTATCGGGATCATGGACATAGGGGATGATATGATTCGTTGCGGGATTGAATTTGTTTAATCCTTTTTCGGTACCAATCCAGAAAATGCCGTCATGGTCTTGACAAATAGACTTAATGCTGTTGTTACTCAGGCTGTTGGTATTGCCTGCTTCGGCGGTAAAAACAGTGAAGGTATAGCCGTCGTATTTATTCAGTCCGGTTTCCGTCCCAATCCATATGAATCCCGTGCTGTCCTGCAGGATACAAAACCCGGTATTTTGTGAAAGGCCGTCTTCGATTGACAGGTGGTGAAAACGAATATTGTCGCTCTGGGCCAGTAGAAGGTGTACTGGTGTAAAAATGATAGCAATGAAGAAAAAGAGAATCTTTCGCTGGACCTTTATTGTTTTCATTGGAGCGATGTTTTCAACGAGAGTGCTTCTACATAGTGGCATACATGATACATTTGTCAAATAGTATGCCACCTGAAATTGTATGTGTTCTCATGCTGTTATTGCACATACATACTTAGATCAATTTTACCATACGGTAATATATTTGACAATTAAACAAATGTAAATAATGTATTTGTGGAAATGTGCAGCAGATTGAGTACCGCGTACAAATCTGTGAAAATTGGAAAATGGCGGATATGCATTGGAACGTTGCGCTGTATTTTGGTTCAGATACTACTTAGTGTCTATACAGAAATGTCATTCCCGCATGCTTTTGGCGGGAATCCATTCTTTAGTTTAACAAGAAAAAGACAGATTGGCTCCCGGGTAGCAAGTGGGCATACTCGCCTCTGCTTCGCGGTCCTGCCTAAAAGCGTAGCGGAATGACGTCGAATGTATAGTTTTCGGCCAAGCACTACTTAGTAATCAGCGAGCCCAGCTGCACCTTGGTATATACACCGATAGGTACGAGGGTTGTCACGGAGACTTTTTTCTTGTTGAAATAATCATGTATTGTCTGCAGGGCGATCCTGCCGATCCTATTTGGATACTGCACCACGTCACCATAGATTCTGCCTTCCAGGATCGCCTTTTTCGCTTCCGGGGTTGCGTCGTAGCCGACGATTACGATCTTTTTCCCGGCTGATTCACAGGCCTGCAAAGCGCCGAGCGCGGAGGCGTCATTGATGGCGAAGACCGCGTCGATATCGGGCACCATGAGGAGGATCTCCTCCATAAGAGATACAGCCCGATCCCGCTGTCCCCAGGCTGGAACGTCGGCGATTATCTTTATCCCCTGGTGTTTCATCATTTCTTCCCTGAATCCAACAACCCTGTCGAAAACCGAGGTGACATCGGGATGGCTGATAATTACCACTTTGCCCCGGCTGTTAAGTGCGCGCGCGATCATCTGTGCGGCCTTTCGTCCACCCTCTTTATTGTCTGAAGCGATATGAGAAACGACCTTACCCTGCGGCGCAATGTTGGCAATATCAACGGTAAATACCGGAATGCCGGCCGTGTTAATGTTGGCAATGGCTCTTCCGATAGCACGTGAATTACAAGGGGCAAGAATTATTGCATGGACTTTTTTCGCGATAAATTCATTGATCTGCACTATCTGTTTTTCGATGTCAAACTCTCCGGTCTGTACAATGAGCTTATACCCCTTCTGTGCAGCTTCCTTTTTTAAACCGCTCTCAAGGTCGCGATAAAATTGGTGCTCGCGGGTCAGCAAGCTGACACCGATAACTTTCGTACCGGCGTCGCTTGCTGATATTCCCCCAAGAAAGATGAGAGTGATAATCATATGTATGAATCTGTCAGGTGTTTTCATAATTGGTTTTTGTTAAATTTAGCTTGTTTTGAATGTCATTCCGGTATTCTTTTCGGCCGGAATCCAGCTTTTTTTGTCTGTTTTTGGGCATGGATTCCCGCCAAAAGCATGCGGGAATGACGTTTTCGGCCAGACACTAATTAGCGGTTTAGGTACCTTCCTAAAATCCAAAATGAATTTTACCGGTCCACCACCAGTCATCCGATTCAACAAGGACGTCACTTCGTTCAGTGTACGAGAGATTGTTATTCACCGGATGGATATGATCCCGGGCAAACTGAGCGACTATGGTAAAGGCGCCGAGTGTTTTTTTTGCATAAATTGACCAGTAGAAGTCCGTGGTTTTAAAACCCCTGTCCACTGGTTTGACAACGCCATTATTGAAACACTCCTCAAATCCGGCAACATAGGGGTTTTTAAATATTTCCACTTCACAGGAGAGAATATCCAGTATTTTAAACGTTGGGAAATTAAACCCGAACATGATAGGCATTCTCTCTCTGATATCATCATAGTAGTCGCCATAGTTTGTAAACCCGAGGAACCCAATTTCCCCATACAATTTGAGATCTTCCTTGCCGAAGATATCAACATTGAAAAAGGCTTTCGGGTCAAGCTGCCACCTGAGCATGGCCTTGGTACTTTTAAAGGTATAATATTTTCCGGAGGTATCATACAGCCATTCCGGATGGATATCATTTGGATCGTCAATATTCCATATAACATTTCCGACGCTGTCATATATGGTATCCTGGGTGACTTCGAATTCATAGAGGTTGTCAGGATCCTGCGGTGTGGTAAATTCATCATCCTTGGAGAACACTCTGTCTAAACATACACCACCGCCTATCTCAAGAAATTTACCGATAGTATTACCAAAGGGCCCGACGCCTATAGTGATGACTCCTGCCAGGGACCAATCCTGCAGGGGATATTTCTGTGTCTCACTCGTCAAAATAGCATCTAATTTCAGCGGCTTCAGGCCACAATTGGTGCTCAGCATAAGTCCCATTAACGGGTAGGAGGTTGAATCGTCAAAGGCATTGAGCATGTAAGTAGGATAGGCGGTCCCTCTGAACAGGTATTCTCCCAGGTTGCGTGCTTCTGCGTTATAACTGTAGGGAAACTTGCCGACATGGGTCTGCAGGTAGAATTTCTCAAAGTCGAGGTCTCCCAGCAGGTATATCCCGCGGGCCTCACGGAGGTAAAAACTGTATGCCTCTACGAAAAAATCATTCCATATATATTTGCCGATATAGTTGGACGGTGCAAAATAGGAAAAGGTCAAATGAACTTCACCGTTAAGGATTACGCGGAACCGGTCATTGGTCGTCGCGTCAAAGAGCAGACCCATATAGGCATTTTGCAGCCAGGCATGGTCTATCACCTGATTAAAATTACCATACCCGCTGATAATCTGTCCACAGGATATGCCGCCGTATCCGCCGATGTTGAGATCATGTTTTTTATCCCCATTATCAACAGTAAATTCAATAGCAGATGTTGATAACGTCATCATTAGAATGAAAATACCCGGAAGAATACCGTTCATCTTTTTCATAATACACCCTCCATAGTTATTGGTTACTGTTGCACAAAAATGTAACAACAAAAAAGGTAGTTATTTCATGAGTGCCAATTTTTGTGACAGCTTCCTTGTATCAGTAAAGATATTAACTATATACAGCCCCGATGAAACCGAACGGCTAGTGGTACTTTTTCCGTCCCAGTGATAACAGGAACCAGCGGCATTTACCTCAGAGCGGCGAACAACCTTAATAATTTTTCCTGCAACAGTTGTTATAACCAGCTTTTTAATTTTTTCATCCGGCCTAAGCATGAATCTGAGCTTTCTCTGATGCATGGTAAAGGCGAACGACACTGTACCGGCCTGGTGAGTATTCCCCCAGGAACTGCCATTACCGGTCACATCAGATAATTTAAACGCAAACGCCCTGATCTGAAACGGATTGAGATCAAACTGGAGCTGGTTGCCGGAAAATTTTACCGGCGTGGGTTTAACAAGCGGTAGTTCGCTCTGGTCGGTTATCACCTTTTCCTGTCCGGTAACATCGGCAGCACTCTGCACAGTTGCAGCAAAGCTGACCTTCGCGTCTTTTATACTTTCACCTTTGATTTCACGAACGCGAAGGATATAGTTGTCGCTCTTTTCAGCCTTTTTAACCGCCATGACATCAACATGATCCGGCTGCTCCACTTTCAGGAACGACACCTCTTTACCCTTACCACCGTCATTAGCCACTGCTTTAAAGGCGATAAGCGGTTGATTCATACGGGCGCCTTCATGGACTATATTACTCTCCTGCCATTTTCCTTTATGTCCATAGATACCATAGGTTACAGGATGTAAATACTTGTCACGGCCGTCATAATAATCGTAGTTACTACTGCTTGGGCCGGGTGAATGAATAAGGGTAAGGTGGAGGGTGTTATTATTTTTTTTGTCCCAGCCATATTTGCAGTCATTGAGAATAGACACGCCGTAGCTGTTGTCACTGTTTGTCAAGTCTGCCCACTGCTGACCATGGACTTCATACCGGTTCTGTGTGGCGTTGGGACGATTGATAACCCCAATCCCCAGGTCAAAGGTAGCTTCACTGTTCGAGCAGGAGAGCGGAAAGGCGATTTTAAGAAGGGAGCCGCTTTTTTTCCAGTCAATCTGATTATCGACGACTACATGACTTCCCGCATCTCCGGTGCCCAATCTGATATAATGCGTATAGTCGGACCCATCCTTGGAACGGGTTACTTTCAAGCTCACCCGTGCCGGGCCCTGCTCCGCAATACTGATTTGTACACTGCCGTCTACATAGCCGGTGGGATTGCCCATGGCACTGTTGTAGGTTATTTCCCAGGCCGGGAATGTCGTTCCTGCATCATTACGCAATTCGAAACGCGACGGGCTTGCAAGAAGGTCTTTCTGAGTATTTTTATCATGCACCTGGGCAATGTCGCCTTTGTCATTAACCGTAACCTTATAATGTTTATTTTCGAGAGTGGTGGTGGTGATGGAGAGTTCAGTGGTGAGAGAACTTTCTGTCGGGGAAAGCTGGTACACCTTATACCCCATGGAGGGCATATCAGCGACGAACGCTATTCCGAGGAAAGGACCGGCCTTGCTGATTATCTGTGAAGGCATTTCATTACCGGCAGGATCGAACAATTGAATGTTATCCGGTGTGGTACCGTCCCATTGAATAACTGTTTCAACAATATCTTTTCGCGCAAATCCGAGAGGATTATACACCACTATCGGTATCCTTCCTGACTCCACTTTTGTATTGAGTTTATCCGCCATCTTGGTATTCGCACTTTCCAATACTTCGGTGAATTCTGTAAAGGAAGAGTCAAGGGCCGGTATTGTGTAAATACTATACGCGTTTGGTATACTGGTACCGGTCAGATCGTCGTGCATCTGGTGATCGAGAAAACGTATCCAGGCAAAGGCTAACTTGTCCTGCGGATAGGCCAGATCGCCCAGCCAGTTGGCCATAACCGATGCATGTTCCGCTGCCATGGCAAGCTGTTCATTCTTTCTGTTCTTTAATTTTAATTTTGCCCAGGCAGTATAACATCCTACGCCATGTGTTTTCATAACCAGCTCACCTTTATACTTTGGCAGCCCGTCTATCAGGTCGGGATATTTCAGAAAATCACGGAATATCTGGTCTGAGGGGCCGTTAACCACTTTTATATCCTGTGAAGAATTCTGATCAATCCGGTTCATAAGGGCCTGGACGCTGGAGGCATTTGGCGCGCCGCCTATATCACCGACACCGCAATAATCAACGGTAGCCCATACCCCTGGATTACTGTTCTGTTTCAGCCAGTCTCCATGCTCTGTCCTGATGTTGTACTGATTGTCACCGTAACTGCCGGGCTTGAGACAGGCGATTATTTTACTACCGTCAACACCTTCCCACAGGCCGATGGGAAAGGGAGTTGTTGTCCAGCCGCCCCAGAGATCGAATTTCTGGGTGGAGAAACCAAGCAGGCCGCAATGTGTGGCTATGGTCGGCAGCGAATAGGGAAAGCCGAAACAGTCGGGTAGCAGAATGTCAAGACTCGTTTTGCCGAATTCATCCTCAAAAAAACCGTTTCCATACAGGATGTGCCGTATTAGGGATTCCGGTGACGGTATATTGACATCACACCCATCGACAAAAGCTCCCGTGGGTGCCCAGTTACCGCTGTTGATATACTGCTTCAGTTTGTTATAGTCGTTAGGATAGAATTGTTTCATCAGGTGGTATCTATAGGAGCCCTCAAAACTGAACACGTAATTGGCATGATTCCCGAAGTGCTTGAAATTATCTTTGAGTGTATTAGGAATCCATTGTCCGATAGTGGTGAAATTCTGTCCCGGTTTTCCCAGTACCCATCCCCACTGTGTGTCCAGATGCGCATAACAAACTATGTAGCAGATTTTGTGGTCTTTAAGGTTGTAGGGATGCTGTGGTTGTGCCATTCCCGCGATAACAATCACACATGAGGCAAGGATAGGAATGGCAAATAATTTTTTTAAAAAATCCATGAACTTCCTCCTTTTATAAAGTAGAAATTTATCTTTTTGTCAAATTCGCCTGACAAGAACCAGTTGGAACGATCTGGTCTGTCCGAATAGCCCCCGACGAATACAGGATATGTGTTATATCACCTACTCTATGTGCAATTATCATGCCGATGGCTGTTTTGTCTTTGGTAAAGAAGAATGAAGCGTCAATTGAGTGGAAGGTAATTGTTATAACAAAGCTATACTACAAAAGTTGTGCATACCATTGCATCGATGCACAGTATTTGTGCAGCGGTGCTGAAATAAATTTCATTACCATTAGAAAGGTTTTACCAGGTCAGGTTTTCCTGAAGGAAATTTTGAATCGCATTTGGATCATTTTCGGAAATGAGATACTCCCTGAAATCTTCATGCATTATTTTCCGCGCAAGCGATGCGAATATTTTCATGTGTGTATTCTGCGCAGCACATTCTCTGATTGCCAGAAGGATGACAACGTGGACAGGTTTAGTATCCGGATGCCATTGTATAGGAGTTGCCGGTTTACATACCGCAATACTGCTTGCAGTAATGTGGTTGGTTTTACAGTGCGGAACCGCAAAACCAAATCCCATGTCGGTTGAATACACCTCCTCCCGTTGCCATACGTCATCTTCCAGCCCGATGGGATTGCTAGTACGACCTGCAAGGTAAAGGCTGTCACATAACTCTTTAATAACTTCTTCCTTCGTTCTGCTTGGCGCATCAGTGATAATCAGTTCGGTATCGAGAAGAGGGGACTCCTCACTGAGGAGAGAGGGGTCAGCGAGAAGTCGTGAAACCTCTTCCGACGAAACACACGCCATAGCCGATGTAACCAGTTTTTTACACTCCTGAGCATCTACATGAGCAAGGTTAGATTTTAGGTCAGGAATCGTTGGCGCACTACAGCTGATTTCATTAAGGCCGAGACCTGCAAGAAGAGGGAGGGTCTGCAGATCTCCTGCCATTTCACCACACAAACCAATCCATCTGCCATGGGCGTGTGCTGTATCAATCACGTTCTTGAGAAATTTGATAAAGGGTGGATTACAATAACTATACAAATGTGAAACAGTATTATTTTCGCGATCAACGGCAAAGAAATACTGGGCTAAGTCATTGGTCCCGATGCTGAAAAAATCAACCAATGGAATAAACTGCTCGATAGCGAATGCGGTTGAAGGAGTTTCTACCATGATACCTGTCTGCAGGTGCGGATCGAATGGAATATGAGAATTTTCACATTCGATCTGAATGTCATGAATCATATTCCTTACCATTTTTATTTCGTCGAGTCTGGTTACCATGGGAACCAGCACCTTCACCGTACCGTGAGCGGAGGCTCTGATAATCGCACGGAGCTGGGTGTGTATTAAATCGGGGAAATCGTTGTAAATCCGCACACCCCGGTATCCCAGAAACGGATTGTTTTCCTCGGGGATCGACAGGTAGGGAAGTGGTTTATCACCACCGATATCCAGTGTGCGTATGATTACCGGCCGGTTATCAGCGGCCTGTACCACCTGAAGGTATGCTTGATACTGGTCTTCTTCGGAAGGCGGTGCGTTACCACTATCCATGAAAAGCATCTCGGTTCGGAACAGGCCGATTCCTTCAGCATGGTTTGAGAAGGCAACCTCTGCCTCTGCAGGCAGGGAGATATTTGCCGCGATTGCCAATCTTTTCCCATCATGCGTTTCAGCTTCTCCTTTTGTCAATTGATCGAGTTGGTACTTCCGCTTATCGGCTTTACTTTTCTCAAATGTATAATACCGCTCGACGACCGGATTAATCTGTGTCAGCAGAATGCCGATATCCGCATCAACGATAACCTCCTGTCCGGTTGTAACCAGCATCTGGGCATCGGCAATGCCGGTCAGGGTTGGAATACCGAATGAACGGGCAAGGATTACGGTGTGTGACGTTATACCGCCATGACTGAGCACGAGTCCCTGCAGAAAGGTGCGATCGAGTGCGAGGAACCGGCTGGGGGTAAGGTTTTCGGCTATGACAACAGACGGCTCAGAAAGAAGCGTGCGCTTCTCATCAGCAGACGATCCATATATAAATTTCATGAGCTGCGCACAGATATCCTGAATGTCAAGTATCCGTTCGCGGATATACAGGCTTTCCGCCTTTTTCAATGTTGCGGCAAAAAATTCGCAGGTTGTGATAAGTGCCTTTGCTGCTGAAGGATGTGGCGCCTGGGAAACCGTTTCCCGCAGTTTTTTTGAGAAAGCCGGATCCCTGACAATCGAGAGGTGCGCTTTGAGTACTGCTGTTTCGGTTGCTGCCGCAGGCTCCCGCAATCTGGTTGCGAGGGTTGATTGCAGGGATGCAAGCGCATGCTCGATAGACTCCCATTCTTCCTCAGGATTTTGGGCGGAAGTGGTTCTGAGTTCAGCAGGGAGCGAAAGCCCGCCGATTATAACCGCTTTTCCACGACCGAATCCCCGGCTGACCGGAGTACCCGTCAGACAGGATGCTTTCTCATTTCTGAGCATTCTCGGCAGAACGACCTCTCCTTCAGGAACTTCGATTTCAGGGAGCGGTTCATCACAATCGGGAAATGTGTTTTCTATGAAGGATTTAAGTGTGGTAAAAGCTTTTTCTTCATCCGCTCCCCGAATAGTAACACGACAGGTATCACCGTGTTGTATGTCCGCGCTGACAAGGGAGAGTATACTTTTTGCGTCCGCCTCATTTTCATTACGGACATTGCGTATCACGATTGAGGATTCGAATTGCGCAGCAACTTCTTCAAGGGCATTGGCCGGGCGGGCGTGAATGCTGTTTGGTAACGGGCAGGTAAAGGTGAATTCGAGCGGCATGGGTAATTCTAATTCATCATCGTAAAAGCTTTTTCCGGATGCTTAATCGCTTCCTGCACACTTATTTCTATAATCCTCTTTCCCTCAAACCGTTCTTTATTCTCTACCTCGATATCCGCAGCGAAAACAACATAATCAGCACGTTGAATCTCGTCACCGGTTAATTCATTTTCAATACCCATGGAACCCTGTGTTTCAACTTTGATATCATGGTTGAGCTCTTTTGCTTTTTTTTCAAGCTGTTCTGCCGCCATGTAGGTATGCGCAATACCGGTCGGACATGAGGTAATAGCAACAATATTCACTTAATCCCCTTTTCATTAATTGATAGTTATACCGCAACCGCGGTTTCAATTTCAGTTTTAACCTCTGTTTTGACTTCCGCTGCAACTTTAGTCTTTTCACCGGTTAGCTGCTTGGCAAAATTAACCACTAATGCCGTTACAATGGTTCCGCTCACAATTGCGATCAGGTACATGATTTTCTGATCAATAACGGGGAACACAATAGGACCGCCGTGCGGAGCGTGATCGCCTACACCAGCGAGCATAGCGACCGTTGATGCAACCATGGAACCGGCAATGATGCAGGGAATAACGCGTAACGGATCAGAGGCTGCAAAGGGAATGGCACCTTCAGTGATACCGATCATTCCCATTGAAAATGCAGCCACGCCAGCCTCTTTTTCCTCACCGGACCAGAGCTTCTTATTGATAAAGGTGGCAAGTCCGAGCCCGAGAGGCGGAGTACAGATTGCCGCAGCGCAAGCTCCCATAACAGCGTAATTGCCCTCTTTTATCATTGCTGCGCCGAAGAAAAAGGCCACCTTGTTAACAGGCCCGCCCATATCAAACGCGATCATAGCACCGAGAATAAGTGCCAGTACAATCTGGTTGCCGGTTTCCATGGTATTGAGCCAAATGGTG
>CBDVBE010000158.1:0-13649 GCA_965372145.1 uncultured bacterium
GACAAACCCAAATTATCAATTTCTTTTATAATATCACTTGACCTCATATAAACACCTCCTCTTTAAAGTTGTAACTCTTCCTATCAATGTATGCTCTAATCACTGATTGTGCTGAATTTTTTTTGCAATCCCCTAGTAAGAATTTAACAAAGATGGTAGTGTATTTAATTACATATATAATATATTCCTCGCCCTATGTAAATGATGGATATTATAAACAGCAAACCCTGACGATTCAAAAAGAGTGAAAAAGTAATTGCATTCCGGTTAAATTAGAATAAAATGTGTCGTAGGTTTAATAGTTGAATAGGAGATTGGTTCAAATTTGATTTTTATCATGCCTCGAAAAGCAAGAATAACCGGTTCTGGATTAATACATCATGTTATGGCCCTTGGGATTGATGGACGGGACATATTTATTGATGATTCAGAGTGCTAAAGCATCGGAAGCCCGCAAGGTTTTTACTTATTTATACTTTGAAAGTTAGGATAAAGTAAATGTAAGTTGAGAATATCCTGGTATTTCCAGTTCGGCAACATCACTATGTATCGCCAGTGGCGGGAAAACAGTGCAAAAGAAACGTTCCCTTAATCAAGTATTAAACATCCGGCAATGGATATGCATCTCCTGGAATTCTTTAAATCTTTTTTAAAATTAAAAATAGAATGCAGACTACTACTATGATTTTGTTATATTATTAATGAGGATGCGTTAACTATAATCTTGTTATATAGAGGGAGAGATTCTTATGAAACAACTCATTGTTTTCACCTTAGTTACACTCTTTTTCAGAGGTGTCTGTTCACAGGATAACGTGCCCTATTCTTACGATCCACCGGGAAATCTGGAAGTAGACAACGTTCCCCTGTTTGTTGTTATGGGCTTTGACGACTGCATGTATCCCGATGGCATGGCCTGGACACTGGATACGCTGCTCAACCGGAAGAATCCGGCTGGAAATAATCCTTTTACCTTTGACGGTACACCTTTGTACGCTTCCTTTTATATCAATTCAGTCTATGCTGACAATCCTGCGGCGGTCGATATGTGGAAAAAGGCCTACTCCCTCGGCCATGAAATCGCCAATCACACACACGATCATGATGAAAAATTGCTCAGCGGTGTCAGTCAGGCTGAATGGTATGAAGAAATGAAGACCTGTCATGAGTGGATAGAGAACAATATGGGTATACCGCAAAATGAAATCTGGGGATTCAGAACGCCCTTTCTTTGTCAAACCTCAGCATCATTTGCTGCAATGGACCAGATAAAATTTCTCTATGATTGCAGTGTCACCCATGAACCAAAGGATTATGACAGGATCTTTATATGGCCCTACACGCTCGATAACGGTATTGGGCCGGGTGGTTCGGGCAATTTCGGCAATCATCCCGGCATGTGGGAAATTCCGGTTTACAATGCAGCACTTGATCCTTCGGGCTATCCGCATATGTGCGGTATGGATTTCTCGATCTGGCCGCGTATGGTCCAAAAATCCGACATGGTCAATGTACTCAAATGGTCTTTGGATATGCGGCTTGGTACAGGAAAAAACCGCGCTCCGCTGACTATCGGTATGCACCCGGACCTCTATTCCCCCTCAAACACCGAGCAACTGGTCCTCGGCTGGCCGGTTAAGCTTAACGACCGAAAAGCCTCTATAGTTGAGTTTATTGATTACGCCCTGCAAAAATCAATGGTACGATTTGTTTCTGCTCGTCAGTTAATAGAATGGATGAGAAAGCCGGTAGGATTGGACGAGGTAACGGACAACAGTGCCGCTAACAATAAAGCAGCGATAGAGCAGAGGTTTTCCGTAAAACGTATACATGACAATAAACTTCAACTTTTCATACCTAAAAAAGGTGTGTATACTGTTACCCTTTCAATGGTGAATGGAAGGAGTATTTTTTCAAAACAAATAATAGCAATGAATGGCGGTACCTTCGAAATATCTCTTACAAACTCTCATGTCAGTCATGGGGTTTTTGTTGTGACCTGCAGGGATAGAGATGCAGTGATGGGTTCTGAAAAGTTTGTGCGGTGAGATAAAATTACAATTTCAATTCTATTTTCCCTCTAAGTCATAATTTTGTTGTTTATCTTCTTGTTAAAGATGAGGTGCGTGTCATTCCCGCGAAGGGGGCTGGGTCACAACCCCTTTTGTGATTTTCGTTTATTCAAATTGTCTATTATTTTTGACTAATTCCCTGTTACTACGAATATTTTCATTTCAATAGCTTTTAGAACGCTTCTGACCGCATCACAGATATCGTAAAAGAGCCCTTTGGGGCACATTATACTGGTTGTACCCTGGTACGAGAGGGAAGCCGACCTCCCGTTGGGAGGTGTTTCGGCAGGGAGAGGTTATAATACTCCTTTTCCTATTTTATTCCTTCTTTCACTTCGAAATTAAAAATTCCTTGTTCGTCATTCGAAATTCTCTTTTTATCATTTCCCAACCACCGCACTCACTTCCCTCGACAAAAGCAATTTATAATCCTTACCCCCAAACACCCAGGCTCCGACTTTATAGTAATAGGTTGTACCTGTTGTAAGCGATGCATGAGTATAAGAAGTAGTAGTAAGTTTTACAATTTGATTCGATTTGTCAGAGATTCCCGGTAAAGTATCCCCGTAAATGGCATAACTAAGTGCCCCGTCAAGAGCATCCCATGAAAGTGCAATTTGTCCAGTGCCTGGCGTTGCGGTTACATTCTGCGGGCCATTACCACCGGCGGTAGCTCTCACTTCATAAGAAAGTTCAGAAACATTCCCCAGAGAATCAATACCGGCTATTCTATAATAATAGGAGGTACCGTTTATAAGATTCGTATGGGTGTATGATGTGCCTGTTAAATCAGGGATGACATTTGACTGCTTCGTAACACCAGTTTTCGTGTCCCAATAAATACTGTGCTTTATTGCTTTCTGATGTGGAATCCAGGAAAGCGTAACAGCAGCGCTGTCACCGGAGGCACTGAAATCCGGCGGAAGTACTGAGTCTGTCGGCGTCAAGCAGACCTCCGGCGCAAGCGGTGACCGGTACCCCAATGCATCCACAACCTGCAGCCTGTAGTAGTAGGCAACACCATTTGTCAGGCTTGAATGAACATAGGTGGTTGTCGCAATATCGCTGATAACGTTTGACTGTGTGGTAACATTCGGTTTCGTATCCCAGTACAGATGAAACTTGACAAAATCCTTATTCGCTTCCACCCAGGATAACTCGTTCGCCTGATCACTGCGCTGGTAATCCACAGGCGGGGGTGTTAGCAGATAGTAATCAGAAAAAGAAACGGCTCGAAAATTACCGATTGTCCCTTTACCAAAATTGGATACCGGATTGTAGGGCGTCTGGGAACCAACTCCCACAAGGCCTCGGACAATCTTTTCATACATATTGAAATAGTCGTATGTCATCTTTTCAATTCTGGCTGTGCGAAAACGAACATGTTCATTTGCACCCGGATCGGACATTACATTGAAAAGCCTCAGTCCTTCATTGGCATTTACAACACGGTTGTCATCAATGGCCCAGTCCCGAAGAACATTATGCCAGCCATTTGTCCACCATTCAAAAAGATACCGGTCACGGGTTGCTGAAGGATCATTTATAATAAATTGCTCAGAGTAGCTGAAAAAACTTCCTTCTTTACCGCTAACTTTACCACCAACCACCCAGGCAGTATCATAACCATACGATTGAAGCATGGTTGACGTTGCTGTATATGTTTCATTGTCAACTTCTATAATGAGTGTGTATGTTTCATTGATTTTACCGGTAATTGAATTACCCTCATACCTGCCTTTATCGATAAAGGTGAGCGGTTCACCTCCACCACCGGTTGACAAAAAAACATAAGCACTGTCTTCATATTTTCTTGGAACATCTATCAGTGCGTCAATATCCTCTGAATACCCTAACTCTACCCAGGCTGTCGAGTCCAGTTCAATTTCTCCATTAATCACTAAGAATGAGGGAACATTGTCTACAGTAACACTCATAGGTATAATTTCCTGTTCAAATCCACTACAGGAATGCAGCAAAAACAGCGCTGCTAGTATAAGCAGAAAAATCAAAATGGTCTTATCATGGATACTCTTTTTATTCATTCGTAATTTCCTCCCTTTATTAGAACTCGACATTAAGTAAAAAACTTGGTATAAATCCATAGATACTGATACCATAGGGTTCATAAAACGACACATCACCGCTGGTGCTACTGCCTGTTTTACCTGATCCGCCTTGTGCATACCCCATTGAGACAATATTTCTTCTGTTGTATACATTATAGCCGGACAATTCCAGACTTATTTTCAGATCCCGATTGTATTTATTAAACAATTTTTTAAATACGCTTAATTCATATTTCAGTCCCATATCCAGCCTGTGATAGGCAGGAAGACGATACTTGTTTCTTCCCTCCCAATAGGGGAATGGTATATCTGAGATATAATAATAGGCTTCAGGAAGCGTTACTGCATTACCGGTAGAATAAATGAATGTGGCTGAAAGGGAGAGGTTTCTAAACAATTCACAACACAGCACTGCTGTGACATCATGGGTTTTGTCAAACATACTGGGAAACCACTCTCCATTATTTATGACATCAACCTTTTTTTCACTTCGTCCCAGATTATAACTTAACCAGCCGTTCAGACGTCCTGATGGTTTTTTGAGCATCAATTCAAGGCCATAGCTGCGCCCTTTACCGGTAGCAACATAGGCTTCAAGATTGTCTACTAAATAATTGTGCAAACCGTCTTCAAAGGCCGCAGCATTTTTGGCCCATTTGTAGTATGTTTCAGCGGAGAACTGAAACTGATCATCAAAAAAATTACCGAAATACCCCAAGGCAATCTGATTAACCGACAAGGGCTCAATATTTTTGGTGCAGGGCATCCAGATATCATACCACTGAAGCTGCATACCCAATGTCATGAGCCTTAGATACTGGGCACTCCTGTTGTAGAAAAATTTCACCGAGTTCTGTTCATTAAAAATGTAAGTAAGAGAGAGTCGGGGTTCCGGCATGTGGTATACATGCATAATATTATTTCTGGCTGGAAAATATTCACTGCTGATCACTTCATTTGAAACGTCATCATAGGTATAATTGTGCCCGGAGCCCATTTGGAAAAAGAACGAATACCGCAGGCCGTAATAGGCAGCTAATTTCTCCCCGATATTTTGATCATTTCCCACGTAGAGAGCGCTCTCAAGTGCCTGCATTGGCGGCATAAATTTTCCGGCATCATCCTGTGTTTCATCCTCAAGCGCGCCATGATCATATTTTTGGTACTCGGTAGAGAGGCCAAAACGTATATCATTATTTTTATTGGGAAACAGGCCAAATTCCTGTTTGAAATTACCGATCTTAATTCCGGAATAAAATCTATAAATTCCGGTTTCTGCAGATGTATAATACCGGCTGTAAGTAAGTGCGGTATTCGAAAGAAATTTAGAACTGAAATCGTGGTTCCATCGTAATACGGCCGCGCGATTACCCCATTCTGTAAAACCACCTGCAGTTATTGCACTGTCTCGACCGAAATAGCCGGAGAGATCCACACGATTATTATCATTAATGTTGTATACTATTTTCCCATTCATGTCTAACCAGTTTTCATTCGGGTCAAAGAAATAGAAATCATCAATTCCATTTTTGCCATCATCTCTATCGTCATCCTTTTGGCGGCTATCCCTACCTTTGTCCCAACTAAGCTCATTACCGCCTTTAATCTGGTCATGTATATAGCCGACACTAAGCTTCGTAAAACGACCGGCCCCGAATATAGAAAGCTTATCTTTAACAATAGGGGTTTCCAGGGAAAACTTCGAAGTAATGAGACCGAGGGTTAGTTTCGTATGAAATTCTTCTACTTTATCCCCTTTCATTCTCACATCCATTATTGAAGAGGCGCGTCCCCCATACGAGGCAGGAATTCCCCCTTTGTAGATTTTAAAATTATCAACAGCATCAGAATTAAATACCGAGTACAACCCCTGCTGGTGGGATGAATAATACAAAGGCATGCCATCCATGAGCACCAGGTTTTCATCTATACCGCTTCCCCGTACAACAAATCCAATTTCACCTTCGGTAATTACGGTAATTCCGGGTGTAAGCTGAATTGTCTTCATGATATCTTTTTCGCCCATAATCACAGGGACGGTCTCAATTTCTTCAATTTCAAACTTTTCAACACTCATTTCCGTTGAGGTAATATTTTCATTCTTTTTCTCACTGACAACAAGCTCTTTGGAGAGTTTCTTAAAGGTGGGTTCCATTTTAATATTGAAAGAGGTATCTGAAGTTACTGTAATCTCTTTCGTAACTGTGGTATACCCTTTTATGGTGTATACGACTTTACCAGGTACCTTTGGAAGGGTCAATGAATACATTCCTTTTTTATCTGTCAATGTATCGATTGATGTCCCGAATACTCTGACAGTCACTCCGGCCAGGGTGTCCCCGGATTCATTATCCGTTACCCTACCGCTCAAAGTAAATTGATCTTTGGTTTCCCCGGACTGATCCGCTCTTGTCTCCTCTGCTGTCTCCGGCTCTGTTACAGCAGTTTCGGTAAGGCTGTCGCTTGTATCCGCATCGGCAATCTCTTCCTGCGCAGGCTCAGGGTACTCATTCGTTGAGTCAGATGATACCTTATCCTCATTCACCGCAGCTTCAATGGGGTCGGGTTCGGTTGCCGCATCAGGAGTTTCTTCATGCGGCTTGTCCGTCTCGGTTGTCACCGTTTCATTTGGCGCCTCATCCTCAACCACCTCTGCTTCAATGGAAGTGTCTTCCGTTTCTGGAGTTTCCTCCTGGGCCGGTATAATCTGCGTCAAGCAGAATAGCAGGCTCAGTAGAAGTATCCTCAGGTAAAGTGTTTTCATAGGTGTCCTTTGGATTGTTTGGTTTTTTATTTGTTTAGACTTCTTTGTAACCTCACCCCCAGCCCCTCTCCTATCAGAGAGGGGGGTAATATAATCAGTTATCTATTCCTTAGGTTATTTAGCTCTCTATGGGGGAAACTCCCCTCCGAATTATTCCTTTCTTTCTCATCATTATTTATTTAGTCGGCGTCGCACTCACCTCAACTGATTCATACGTATCCTTCCCATCCCATGCAACAACTCTATAATAATAGGTTGTTCCTGGAGTAAGCCCGCTATGAGTATGGGGATTAGTCGGGGTCTTTATCGTTTCCTCCGGCTTGGTAAAGTTGGGTTCCGTGGCACAGTAAATCACCATAGCGTCAGCTCCAGTCACTTCATCCCAGGATATCGTCACTTGTCCGGCACCGGCAGTGGCAACGACATTCTTCGGCACTAAATCCGAAACAACCGTATCCGGCGTAGCATTCACCTCATCTGAAAGAGCTGACTTATTACCATTTGCATCCATCGCATTGACCCGGTAATAATAGGTTGTATTGTTTGTAAGACCTGTATGAGTGTAAACTTCTTTTTCTATACCGGGGATACTGTCTGATTGAGTCGTAACTCCTGCACTGGTGGCCCAGTAAATATTATATTTTACCGCACCCGCAACCGTCTTCCATGCTAGTGTTACCATGCTGTTTCCCTTGGTTGCTGTAACATTCGGCGGATCAAGTGTTATGTTTGTATCAGGTATCGCGCTCACTTCTGCTGAAAGCGCTGATGTGGTATCAGCATTCTGCGCCGATATTTTGTAGAAGTACATTTTACCGTTTGTAAGACCTGCATGGGTATACGACAATTCAGTTATACTATCAATGGCGGTTGACTGGTCTGAAACGCCCGTCACGGTGTCCAAGTAGATTGTATATCTTTCGGCCCCGGTACTCTTTTCCCAGGTAAGCGTGACTTTACCATCACCGGGAGCTGCGGTAAAGTTTTCCGGTGGTTCTAATGTTATCTCTCCCGGAGTTGCGTTTACCTCCGCTGAAAGATCTGATTCGTTCCCGGCAGTATCAAGTGCAGACACTCGATAGTAATAGGTCGTACCGTTGGTAAGGCTGTCATGAAGATACCCGGCTTTGGTGATATTGTCAATCATCGTTGAGCTTGTGGTAACACCAGCAGTTGTAGCCCAGTAAACCTTGAATTTTGGTGCTTTGGACTCCCAGCTAAGGGTAACCGTCCCGTCACCTGGTTCCGCATCAACATTCGTTGGAGTTTCTACGGTATTAGTGTCTCCCTGGGGGGTTCCAGATTCTTCATTTGAAAGCGGTGATGAAATAAATCCCTCACCTGCTGCTGATACACGGTAGTAGTAGGTCACGCCGTTTGAAAGACCGGTAATATTGTACATGGATGCCGTTATATTTGGGATGCTGCTTGACTGTGCTGTTACTCCTGCGGTTTGGGCCCAATATACAGTATATGAAGATGCTCCAGGTATCGAGTCCCAATCAACACTAACCTCGGCATCACCGGCCGTGACACTTATTGTTGGTGCTGCCAAGGTGTCGAGCGGGTTATCCGATCCTGTAGGACTCTCATCACATGACATAATAAATATTGCCATAGCTGCTATTAAAACCGCGAATACTTGTTTGAGCATAAGTGTTAACTCCTTACCCTTGGTTTATAGTGGATAACAAACTTTTCAAATTTAATAATGGTTATGAAATAATGGGGTACTGGAATATTGATGAGGCTATCAGAGATGCGATGGTAGCATCTAATTAGTTTCTGTTTTTATTAGCCAATTCCGCATCCTTCCCTTCGAGTTCACTCAGGACAGGCTCGCTCAGGATGAGCGAATTGTTCAGTTTCACCGCTCGTGCTGAGCTTGCCCGCCACAAAGCACAGGTGGGCTCGTCGAAGTAGGAACGGTGAATAAGGCCTATTCTGAACGGAAACTAATTAACTGATCTCCTTAATAGCTGCCCCAATAAGAGCAACAACCTCTTTTTCCTGCTCCTTTTTCCATTTAGTTTCGTAGAATTTTCCGCCTTTTTTAAGAACAGCGATTACTTTTTCTACATCAACGTTAGCTTCAGCGGCCATTTTCTTAACCATCGCATTCAATTCATCTTCGGTGAAATATTCATCGGTATTGGTAGCATCCTTTGCTTTTTTCACCGCTTCAGCAATGATCTTTATCACTTCTTCTTTTTGCTCATATTTCCATTTCGTTTCAAAGAGTTTGCTCTCTTTTTTCAGAATAGTATAAACATCATCAAGATCTTTTTTTGCTTCAGCAGCCATTTTTTCGACCATTGCACAAAGTTCCTTCACCGTGAAATATTCACCGGTGTTGGTTGCATCTTTCGCCTTTTCCACCGCGTCTTCGATGATTTTTATTACCTCTTCTTCCTGCTCATATTTCCATTTTGTTTCAAAGAGTTTTCCCTCTTTTTTCAGAATACTATAAACATCATCCACATCTTTTTTTGCTTCAGCAGCCATTTTTTCGACCATTGCACAAAGTTCTTTCACCGTGAAATATTCACCGGTACTGGTTGCATCTTTCGCCTTTTTCACCGCTTCTTCAATGATTTTTATTACCTCTTCTTCCTGCTCATATTTCCATTTTGTTTCAAAAAGTTTTCCCTCTTTCTTCAGAATAGCAAAAACATCATCTACATCCTTTTTAGCTTTCACGGCTAGTGCTTTGACTAATTTACACAGTTCATCTACAGTGAAATAATCAGTGTTATTTCCACCGCTTACCTCTTTAATGGCCGCAGCGATTAGTTTTTCCACTTCCGCCAATTGTGATTTTTTCCATTTTGTTTCGTAGAACTTTCCACCTTTTTTAAGGACTGCCACAACTTTTTCATCGTCAACTTTTGCTTTATCAGCCATTTTGTTGACAATCGCATTCAGTTCTTCTTCGGTGAAATAATCAGTGTTGTTATTATCGATAACAACACCTTCAATGATAATGGTTCCCGTTTCATCGACTTTGTACAGGTCAATTGAGGCCGTAATCATTTCGTCTGCAACTACTTCAACAACAGTTTTTCCAAGATAATAAAGTTTATCGTTTTCATCATATACATTGACCTGAATATATCTGTCTTTACCGGCAGGGACCTCCTTAATCCCACCGGTCATGGTGTTTGTGCCGATGGTAAGTTTCGATACAATATCCTCAAAATCATCTGCCGACACAACAGCCTCAGCGCTTTTCGCGACAGAAGCAAACGCGGAATTCTCCTCAAATCTGATTGAGAATGATATCTGGTTATCATCCACCGGCGTATCAGTACCGGACGAGTTGTCTGTACTGCAGCCTGCGATGATAAGAAGTGATACAACTATGAAACAGTTAAAAGCTGTGGATAACTTTGAAGCCATACAGTGCCCCCCTGTAGGTTATTGGTTGAGTGTTTGTTTGTGTAAATCTTTTTTTTTCTTTTTTTTCTTTGTCATTGCGAGGAGTTTACGACGAAGCAATCTTGTTCTAAAAAAGGAAAAGCGAGATTGCGTCGCTACGCTCGCAATGACACATTCACTTGCTAGCCCGCTATTGAGTCGTAAACCTCTTCTCTGCATCCGTTAAAAAATCAAAACTGGCATAGTCACCATCATCGAATTTGACATCCATGTGTACGCCGATCTCCTTACCTGACGGAAAATCCTCCATATGTTTAATAATGACTTTATCCCCTTCAATGTAAGGATCCACAGAAATGTACCCGTCCTTCGGATAAACCAATGCCTTTGCTATAACATCCGTGGGAGTCTTACTGAAAGTATACTCCGGTTCAATGTCGACCGGCAGGTCTTTCAGCCCCTTAAAATCAGCTGTCATAACATTCGATGACAGTAGTAAATTCGATAACTTCTTCAGGATAATTTTACCAACATCGTATGAGCTGTCCGGTGAAACCTTAACTTTAATCCATGTGGGCAAGAATTCTCCTGATTCCGGTTTACATATAAAGGAATAATAACCTTCCGGCAGATCAGAAATGGTGAATTTTTCTCCATGGGCGACCGTGACTTCTAATCCCTTTATTTCTTTAGATGCCACCAGGATATTTTTGTTGGAAATACCCGCAGTATCCTCAAGGAAAACCGTTCCCGAGACACTGCCCGGCGCTTTTACTGTATCAGTCGGTATGGGGATAGCGTTCGTGTCCTTAACGTGAATACTGTCTATAAACACGAGAAGTCTTTCGAACTTTTCCACTATTATGTAATACATTCCTGAATCCGGGAGATTGAAAGCGTATTCGCCCTTTGCATTGGTGTATACAGAAGTATCATAGGCAGGAATCGTATCAGGAATCGAATATATGCTGTCTGTTTTTTCGCTGAGAGTAACCTGCGCGTTTTCAACGGGTTGCCCTTCTTTGTCAACAATCATCCCGGTGATTTTCGCATTACCCGCTTCAGTGCCGCCGTCAGCAACATTCACCGTACAGTTACTCACCGCAACAGCCAACAGGCCCAATGTGATAACAGATAAATAGGTAATCAGCCGGTTTTTCATTGTGGACCTACTCAGCTTCTCTTTTGAAGGTTTTTGTTTTTTGTATCAATTGAAATCCCGCATGACACACCACTTCACCCTTTTTATCATCCCTTGCCATGGCAAGCAGACGCTTCCTGAAATCCTGTATCTCCTTTTTCATTTTTTTGTAGGTTTCTATAGACACGCTCATGGTCAGGGAAGAAATATCCCGCTCTGCCATATCTATCGAATCAAGCGAATCCGCGCATTGGAGGATTGTCTGCTTGTGATATTTGCGCAGGATCGTTGAATTAACTTCAGGCCCGGTTGTAATAACCGGGTTTGCATAAGTATATCGCCCTTTTTTGTCTTTTTCAATAAATCCGTTCTTTACCAGGTATTTTACCGCGTTTGTTGCCTGCACCGCGGTAATTCTGGGGATGCAGCTGCGTGCCAGAAGATTATAATCTTCCTTGAAATCAACAATTTTTACCAGCTCCCGGATAACCGGATAATACCACTTACTGAAATAGAGAAGCTTCTTGTCTTCAATGGTATGTTCTGCCTGGCCGTATCGCAACGTCAGTAATTTTCTGAGCTGCTCTTCCTTGGCCTGGGATGATTTTGCATTATTAAACTGTACCAGTACTTCGAGATAGTTACATTCATTGGCGCCCAATTTAAGGGCTTTGCAGAAATGAGGCACATATTTCAGGGAAAGGTTTCTCTCCCCCTTCAGGATACGGAACAGATAATTGGGACTGGATATTCCCGCTTCACGGGCAAAAGTTCGGTGTGAGAACCCAAAGCGTGTCTTTTTCAGATGAGCATATACTGCATCCAGGTATTCTCTATAATTGAAGAAATTGAATATATTATCTGTTTTTTGCTTCTTCATACCATATAGTATAATTAATTTTTCGTATAGAATGTTAAAAAAATTAGTTATGTATCATATTTTTGGTAACAAATATGATGTTTTGGGATTGTTTTGAGCTATTTTTGGTGTTTGGAGTTTTGGATTTTTGGTAACAAAAATCTAGGCGATTATATACTTCGCAAAGTGGGTTACTTGAATTAGGTGGATGGTGGGTCGTTTGAAGCAGGTGTTATGGGTTACTTGGTTTAGTTTTTGGGATTGGTGCTGTGCAATGTTCTATAATTTTTTCTAAATCTAAAAACATTTTTTGGGCATTTTCAAAAGTAAAAGATTCATAATCTCTATACCTTGCAGTATCAGAAGCATTATATAATCTTTCAAAGTGTGATGCTATATTGTCTGGTAGGTGGTTTTTTACAAGCTGTAATCTAAAATCATGTTTTATAGGTGTTGTTTTATCAAATTGTTTGTTTTGAATATAATATGAATCAAAAGTAGTATACGTTATATTTGTTTTTGCTTCAATTTCAATAGGAAATATTTTACCATCAACAAAATGTATTGCTGAATAGAAAGCTGTAGTTATTATCCAATCAGGAAAATCTTTTACTTTAGATAATTGCTTGCAGGCGTTATAATTATGCAGACCCCACTTTTTCTTGTTTTTTTTCTTTTGCATATTGGAACATATATCCGTCTGAAATTAAAGTTTCAAAATTTGGATCAATAGAACTATCTATTGGCATAAATGAAATTTGAAGATTTAAGTTTTTATTCTTATTGTGAAATGATTTTAATAGAATATTATTTTGAGAATAATATTTTAACATTTCATCTAATACAAAAAAGTCGGCATCTACACTTATTATAGCTTTGTATATGTAAATGCTGATGGGTCTTACGTACATGTTGTTTAGTGGACATCTACTTTCTTCAAGCTGTAAATAAATTTGTCTGCATTCATCGAAGACAGCATTCAAATTTTTATCAAAAGCGTCATCAATTGCTTGGCGTTGGCTTTTAGCAGCATATTCCATTCCCTCAACAAAATACCTAATTGCCTCTTCTTCTGGAATTGCTATTGGTGGATTAAATACCCACCCCGCCTTTTTTGCTATTGTTGAATAAATTGTAGTTTCCATATAATATTTATCGGTTAATATTTCGTTTTACTTAAAGAATACGTGTATATAGGAAAGGGTATTTGTATGCTATATAAATAAATTAATTACCTGTTACTTCGCAAGGAATATAAAAAAATGTTATAAAAGTGTTATAAAAACACCCCTACACATAAATTATACCACAAACTCAAAGAAAACTGTAAAAATAATTAAAAAAAGTGTTGACAAACGTTTCACAA
>CBDVBE010000159.1:0-13564 GCA_965372145.1 uncultured bacterium
AAATATCCTTTTCAAAAGAAGAATGGAACGGATGGGTTTCTGATGGTGTGTTTACCGGTCAACGAGGTGATGGTGATGGTATTACCACTTAGTACCTTACAGATTGCTTTCTTGTTTTTTAGAAAGGAATCTGATAAGGAACTTACTTACGGGTTTATCCCGCGTTAGATAGTATGTAAACAACAAGGACGGTTATAAAATAGTAATACTAATTAAAACCATACCACGAACCCCTCGAATACCAACACCAGGATGTACCTATCATGTTCATTATGGCCGGAGGTCTTGAGCAAGTGCCTTGCTCAATAAAGTCCGTTACTAAAGGTGGGCATGTCTCTTCACGGCATGCCTTTCATTTATTAATAAGAACTAAATTAAACCACAAAATGCACCCACAAATTAACTACATTTTCTCCCAGAGGAAATCGGATATATTCTTCTCTTCACTGCAAAAATTTACTCCCACAAGATAGATATCCTTATTCTCATTCAGATATTTATCGTAATACTTTTTTATTTTTATCTGTTCAATGGGTTTTTCTTTGCTGTCAACCTTGAACTCAATAATTACAATGCTGTTTTCCGTTTTAAGCGTTAAATCTATTCTTTCCTTGCTGGTGGTATCCTCGGAGATAATATCAAATCCAAGACTTGCGAGGAATGTAAAAACTACGGATGAGTAATACCCTTCATAATTCGCGATTATGTTGTTCGCATAGTTGTTATAGGGAATTGACGCGAACAGAGAGGTTAGTGTTTCTTTGAATGAATTGAAGTCATTATCCAGAATATTCTGATACAGAGAGAGCTGTTTTTTGCTTTTTTCGGCCTTAATGTTCGTTAAATAGTCTGCAAAGAGTGAATTCAGGGAAGCCTGTATTTCAAAATTGGGAATTCTCATTTTGTATTGCATGCCGCCGGCAAATTCTATTTTCTTGTCAAATGTCAAGTAGCCGGTCTGCCAGAGAAGCGCGACCAAATCAATGTTGTCAACATCGAAAGCATTAAGCGTCTCTCTGCTAACGGTTATCTCTTCCAAATCCGGAATGTAATATTTCTGTTCTTTCAGTTTTTCTATCAAAAAACCCGGATTACCGCTCTCCCACCAATAGTTATTGAATTCACATTTGTTTGAAATAAATAGAAGTATGTCAAAAGGATTATAAATCGGTTCGCTGAAATAGTTATAACCGTTATACCATCTTTTCACTTTCTCCAGGTCAACCCCTTTAAGATGTTCTCCAAACACCGCTTGCAAATCGTTGTGAGTATAGCCTGTTATGGTTCCATACTCTTCATTGATAGTTATATCTTCAAGATTATTCAACCCGCTGAAAAGATTCATTTTAGAGAATTTACTTACTCCGGTAATAAACACAAAACGGATATATCGATCACAGTCCTTAATCGCTGAATAGAAATTTTTAAGGATATCCCGCGCACTGGTTGCCTGTTCTCTGTTTGTTATGTTATCAAGAATCGGCTTGTCGTATTCATCAATCAGTATGACTACCTTGTATTTGAACTTGGAATAAAGAGCGGCAATCAAGTTGTAAAAAGTATCTCCTATGCCCCGCTGTTTGTCAACCTCATCAGTCGGAATGTCAAATTCAATACAACTCCTCTCTATAATTCCATAGATTTGCTTCTTTATGGAGTCGGCTGTTCCAAAGTCACCGCTGCCAAAACTGATTCGTATCACGGGATATTTTGTATCCCAATCCCACTTGTCATATATCGCGAGTCCCTCAAAGAGTTCCTTGTTTCCCTCAAATATCTCTGCCAGGGTGTCTAAAAAAAGGCTTTTCCCAAATCTGCGGGGACGGGAGAGGAAATAATAGCTTCCGTTTTCTATCAGCGTATTGGCGATACCGGTTTTATCAACATAACAATAATTTCCGTCTATTATTTTTTCGAATGTCTGAATTCCTATCGGTAATTTCTTTTTCATCTGTACCTCCGGATTGAAAATTTTTTCTTCACTAAATATACAATACGGAGTGATAAATCGGTATTGTGCCGCTTTTCTACCGGTCAGGATACCCCGTATTGTTTTGCGGAGATGTGATGCCGTGTAGTATGTAAAACCATCGACACCAAAGAGATACACTGCCGTGCGTCTGTACAGTTTTGATGAATAATTCGGAGATTTAGAAAGCCGGGTAAGGTTCTATTTTATTCTCACCAATTTATTTTACATGGGTATGCAGTTGACTCCAGTAACCACACTATATAGTGCTTGTCCGGAAACGTCATTCCCGAATGTTTCTGTCGGGCGAAGTGCTTCGCCCGCTAAAAACATGCGGGAATGACGGGAGAAATTAAAATATGGAGAACACAATATATAGTAGGTACTGGAGTCAACTGCATACCCATGTATAAGAGATCGTTAAATTTTATCCGGATTTTCATTAAAAATCTCTGTATATTTTTATTAGGGGTTTTTCATATTGCACTATATAACTACAGTTAGTACTGATACATACTTATTTTTAAATAAATCAAATCATCGATTCAGCAAATGATAATGGGGAGGAATCAATGATACACGGTTTGTTTCATTAGCTACATCTGTTTTTTCCCATAAAATATGAAATTATCACCATTTTCTTCATCAATTTTGATGAAGAAATAATGCTTTATTTGGAATCAGGTGAATTCTAATATTTGTGAAAGGTAATACTTTTGCTTCAAAGAAAAACTATACCTGCGACAGAGAATGATATCCCTTTTGTCGAACTGAAACCGGTTTCTCCGTTCTCTTTTCATATTTGTCCAATGGGTGACGCACCTAAGGAGGAGCCTCACCGGCACAATTTTCAGGAATTGATCTGGATAAAGGAGGGAGAAGGGCGACATGTTATTGATAATGTGGTATTGAAGATTAAGCCGCAAATGTTTTATCTCATTGCACAGGGACAGGTACATTATTTTCTCAAGGGTGTGGGGCTCAGAGGCACCCTTATTCGTTTTACCGATGATTTCTTTTTCAGCGAGGCGAAAAATGTCGGTTGGGATTATCCTGAAACACTCTTTAACCTTTTTACTATCCATCAATCAATGAAAATTGACAAGGGTGAGGTAGCGCGCCTTGAGGAAATCATGGATGCCATGGCATACGAGTTCGATAAGAAAGCACTCGGGTGGACACAGCTCCTGCGTCACCTGTTAAGCATTCTCCTTATTCAACTGGAAAGAACGCGGGGTAAAAAGCAGCAGCACAATAACAATCTTACGGCTCACCACAAAGTGCATAATGACTTTATCAATCACCTCGAACAGGAGTATAAAACACAGCATACGGTCAGCTATTACGCTCAGAAGCTCTTTATGACAGAGCGTCAATTATCCGACATTGTGCGAAAGTTTTCCGGAAAAACTGCCAAACGCCTCATCCTTGAACGGTTAACCCTTGAAGCGAAGCGCTATTTGAAACATACGAATGTATCCAGTAAGGAGATAGCCTATATCCTCGGCTTTTCCGATCCTTCCTATTTCAGCAAAGTTTTTACACAGATTGCGGGGCAGAGTCCAAGCTCCTACCGCTCTTAAACGTAAAAAACTACCACAGAATAACACTTTTCTGTATTTACTTACTGTACCTTCGTTGCTATATTAGTGAAGAAGAATGTATTAAATTGTCCTGTTTGGGATTGGGAGGGACTTGTATAATGAAACCTGCAAAAACTGCCGCTACGGAAACCATTGTCTGTTCTGCCTCTATTCATTAAACAGTTCCATTTTAAAAGGTACATAACATCAATCGTCGTTTCAAATAGAAACGAGCGGGAAAACATACGAAAAGAGTAAAAATGGTTGTAGTAAAAAAAATGTTATATCTGGTAGCAGGATTAATGGCATGTATGTTGATGATTACTTGCACCCAGATTGAATTTGACAATCCAGACGAAGGTGAACCGATTATAACTCTTCTTGGTCCTCATCCATATCTTCTCAATGTAATGGATAATTATACCGAACCGGGTGCAACAGCATTTGATATTGTTGATGGTGAAACGATAGATATTACATCCGATATTGAAATTGATGCCAGTGATGTAAATACCACTACACCAGGTGAGAGTACTGTTTTTTATACCGTAACTGATAACGATGGAAAAACAGCAACAGAAGAGCGAATAGTCAAAGTCCAGGAACCTGTTGGGGATGATAAAGCAAAGCCGGTTATAACACTCAAAGGAGATAATCCTGAGATTGTGTATGTTGACCAGACGTATAATGACCCTGGAGCCACGGCATGGGATGAAAATGACGGTGACATTACGGCTGATATAAAACTATATGACAATACTATTATTATTACTTCAAGGCCGGATACTTTCACCATATGGTATATGGTTCAAGATAAAGCAGGGAATGTTGCACGAGCAACGAGAATGGTTATTGTACAAGAGGGAGTTATTATTGATACCATACCGCCGTTAATAACGCTTTTAGGTGGTAACCCTATGCTCGTTATTGTTGGCGGCACGTATGGCGAACCGGGCGCAACAGCAACCGATAATGTTGACGGTGACCTGACAGATGAGATTGTAATTGATAACAGTGATGTAAACACCTCGAAGATCGGCTCCTATACCGTTACGTATACGGTCTCCGATTCATCAGGCAATGAGGCCCAGGCTGAGAGGATAGTAGAGGTTAGAGAAGAAGATGCCATACCTCCGGTAATAACTCTTTCAGGCGATAATCCCCTGACGCTCTATGTTGGTGAATCGTATAACGAACCGGGCGCAACAGCAATTGATAATCTTGACGGTAACCTGACCAATAAGATTACCATTGACAAAAGTGATATAGATACCTCAAAGGCCGGCAGGTATACCGTTGTCTACACGGTCTGTGATTTGGCAGGCAATGAAGGACGTAAAGAGAGGATAGTAATTGTTGAAAAAGATGCCTTACCTCCGGTAATTACACTTGAAGGTAAGAATCCGGTACACCTGGATCTAGGAGATCAATATAACGAGGCAGGAGCAACAGCAATTGACAATGTGGATGGTGACCTTACCGATAAGATAACGATTGACAACAGTGAGGTGAATACCGCAGTAGTTGGAAAATATTTCGTCAAATATTCTGTATCCGATGCATCGGGCAATGGAGCAAATAAAAAACGAAGAGTAAACGTGTGGCAGGAGGGAACAGCAGATAGACTACCACCGGTTATAACACTTAACGGACCTGTAAGTTTAAATCTTGGGACCGGTTACACCTATACTGAATTTGGTGCAACAGCGTGGGACAGTGTTGATGGCGATCTGACAGATAAGATTACAATCAGTGGAGATGTATATACGGGTTTGGGAGGTACATACATTGTTACGTATACGGTTGATGATGACGCTGGAAATGAAGGAAAAGCTTTACGGACAGTCAATGTTGAACATGATAAGGTCAAGCCGGTAATAACTCTGTTAGGCGCTAATCCCATGAATCTTCTTCTTCATGTCGATACAACATATATCGAACCGGGTGCAACAGCCACTGATAATGTTGACGGCGATATAACAGATAAGATTGTTATTACCGGGAAGGTTAACACGAATGTTGAAGGCTCCTATAATTTTAAATATACAGTCTCAGATACAGCAGGAAATAAAGCGACTGCAACAAGAAGAGTGAATGTCATATATGACACAATACCTCCTGTAATTACCGTATTGGGACCCAGCCCTATGAACATTACCGTCGGTTATCCTTATAACGAACCGGGTGCAACAGCCACGGATAATATCGATACCGATCTGAAGATTATAATTGACGATAGTGAAGTAAATACCTCAGCGGCAGGAACCTATAAAGTAACCTACAATGTGTCGGATAGAGCTGGGAATAGTGCGGAAGAAAAAGAGCGTACAGTAAATGTTAATGAGTGAACAACCGTGTGCAGACGGACTGTGTACAATGTCATTATGAGGTACCCTTACGCTACCCCGGGTGTAAATTATATAGTGCGCCTAATTTCAGAACTCAGTAATGTGTGTTAATTCCTTAAGATGGAATCGCAAGTTAAAATCCCTCGTCCCTCGTCCTTCGTCTTTCGTCTTTCGTCTTTCGTCCTTCGTCTTCGGTTTTTTCTTTTTGACTTTAAAAAAAGATCGAGGACGAGGACGAAGGACGAGAACGAGGAGGATAATAGAGGGAAAGAAACTTGCGATTGTAATTGTCAATTTTGCGTATTATACTGAGTGCTTAACTTAGTGTCTTCGTGTCTTAGCGGCAACTGCATTATCTGGGTTAATATTTTACCTTTCTCTCTATTATCCCTACTTTGACAGATACAATTTAGAACAAAACTATTTTTCTAGTACTTTCAACCTTCGGCGCAATAACAGTAACGAAATAAATTCCCCGACCGAAAATGCCTGATAAATTGTAAGCTTTTGTGCCTTCACCGGAATAGGAAAATACCAGCCGGCCCGTCAAATTTCTGATGTTTATAATATGTTTGCCTTGACTGGTTATGGAAACTTCACTGTTTGAAATGATATAGGAGAAGCCGGGCAGGGGAGTGTCAGGAGAAAGCGGTTGGATGGACGTTTCGGGATTCTTAAATATAAAAAGCTGCCTGGGTTCACCTACAACGTATATGGTGCTGTCGCTTTCATCTACAGTTATACCTTCAGGTTTAGTCATATTTAGCGATAATTCTGAGAGTTTTTCGCCTATCGCACTGTACCCAATCAGCTTATTATCCTCCTGGTTCACTATTAAAAAAGTTCCATCTGAAAGAGCATATATACCGGCAGCGTCTCCATTGATATTTTCAATATTGAAGGGGTCATTTTCAAAGAAGTCAGTTGGGTCCCCATTGGTGTTAAGAGCAATCCTGTAAAGTCTTGGGGGTGCAAGCTCTTTTATTGCATATACTGTATTATCGGAAGCACAATAGGCAACACCTTCCAGACCTGAATTACCCCAGTTCTCTGCCAGGCTTAAAACAGTACAGCCATCCCAACTCACCGGCCCGGAGCCTGTTGCCGGCAGTGGCACTCTGAGCAGATTAGCCAGCCTCTCTTCAGTGATAAAGAAATAATTGCCTGATTGATATGCGATACCTTCAGTGTCATCAAACCCTGAAAGAGCAATATATCGAATCAAACTCCCCGAAGTACTGATTTCGTAAACTGTAGTATTTTCGTCGTCCACCATATACAAGGTTCTTGAGGTTGGATGAAAAGTAACGCCTGAAATACTTGATACCGGTATTCCGGCTAGATCTTCTCCGAATATTTTTTTAAATTTTGCCAGATTCGTGGCAATAGATTGTGCTGAAACTGAATAAATGTGGGTGGCAACAAATAATCCTGTGAAAAGAGATATTTTTATGAAAGTAGTCATAATTCTTCCCGGTTTTACGGATTGGTTTCTACGGAACATACCTGTAAAGATGTTACTGATATGCCATTTTCAGATACTAACCAATTTTTCATCTTAAAAGCCCTGGCGTTTTTTCTCGGGCATGCTCAAGTGCAGGATACAATAAATCATCTCTTCGTTCCCTGACTGATTTCTGGTTCCGGCTCCGTTTCTTGCCGTTCTGGGTAATTCTCCAATCCGGATCCACAGAATCTGCCCAGACTTGCCACGGCTCAGAGCCTGTGGTATCAAGTTTGTTTTGGTAGAGGGGGCAATAAGGAGAATTGACAATATTCGTAACACTATTCGGCAGAGTTGTAAGGGAATTTCCGTTAAGTTCAAACTCTGTCAAATTCACCAGATTTCCAATTTCAGCAGGAAGGCTTGTTAAAGAATTATCCTCAAGTTCAAGTTTTTGCAAATTGACCAGATTTCCAATTTCTGGAGGGAGGGTTGTTAATGGATTAACAACGAGAGAAAGCACCTGTAAATTCCCCAGATTTCCAATTTCAGGAGGGAGGCTTGTTAATTTATTACCTTGAAGATTGAGCAACTGCAAATTTCCCAGGTTTCCAATTTCAGGGAGGAGGCTTGTTAAAGAATTGTCCCAAAGATCAAGGTACTGCAATTTATCCAAATTTCCAATTTCAGGAACCAGTTTATTTAATGCCAAGGTACCTAAGCCTAATGTGTCAATTCTTCCATTAGCACCTGTTTTTGTAACCTCTTCAACAGTTTCATCTCTTCCGTTAGAATCCAGAATCGCCCTTACAGAAAGAGAATCTGATTGATACGTTCCAAGAATTTTATAATTTTGAGGAAAGGTAGTATCGGAAGCCCCAGCATCATCACGCACCACCGCTTTAATAGAATAGGTTTTAATAAGATGCGCGTGAAAGGGTTCATTCCAGGTAAAGATATATGTTCCAACAAGGTCCGTAACTGCACTCGTAAGTACGATTGAATTGTCAACGATTAAAAAGATGCTTTCTATTCCTTCAGGATCTCTATAAGAGGTTGTTATGTATACATCTGAATTAAAATTACTCTGTATTGAGGGATTAATATTAGTAATGGAAATTTCCGGTTTATCATTTACAGGTGTAATATTCACCTGGACAATAACAGTATCACCAATGTTATTCTCGGCGTCGGAAACAGAAAAACTGAAGGAATCAATTCCACAGGAGTCCTGCTTTGGTATCAGAGTAAACTCAGAGCCGACAGGTGATATATTTCCTGAAATTGCGGATGGTGAACATTTTTCAGGTGTTTGAACAATAAACCAATTCAATCCCGCTGTACCATCCTCCGGATCAGTTGCCGTGATATTTACTGAAACACCCGAACTCTGGTCTTCAACCATTTGGATTGTATTTATCGTAGAAGGTGTTGGCGGTTCGTTTACACCAATAACAGTTATAGAACATAGAGCAGTTGTTGTTAAAGAGCTGTCGGAAAGAGTAATAATTATTATGTCAGTAACTGCCTGTTTAATATTGGCGGCAGTATAGGTAAATTCAGCGGCGCTGTTAATCGTACCGCTGTTTATATTTACACTGCCTCCTTGTAGTGATGAAGAATTAAAGCTCCAGGAGATTGTATCATCTTCCGCATCTACAGCAGGGATATTTACAGTAAGTACAGAATCTTCGTTAATAATATGTGACATTCCCTGACATTGCGGTGCAGAGTTTGAATCAATAACCTCAATATGAACAATAAAAGTGTCCCTGCCGCCAAATTTGTCTAAGGCGAAAAAGGTAACACTACTGAAAACAGTATTTGTTTGAGCAGAGGAGACCGCGAAGGATGGTGAACAGGTAAATATACCGGTCGTAGTATCATAGTTGCCCGCCACATTACTGTTGATTGAAAATGGTGTGTTTGCGGCAGGTGTAAGATACGCGGTATCATTACTGTTTACATCGCTTGCCGCTACGAAGCAGAAAAAGGATTTTTCTTCTTTGATTTTGATAGTATCGAATTCAGCAATATTCTGCCCCAGAGCATCCTTAATCGATAACACCGGCGGCAGATTTATACCGCCGACAGCGATCAATATAGTAACATATTCAGTATCCGCATAATCGTATGCACCGAGTTTAACATTGTACAACCTGGCGCTGTTTACCGGTGCATACCATTTAAGCATAGAATCCGAAAACGAAATTGTTGTTGAATCAGGTAGGGTCGTTGCTGATAAAAAATAGTATACCGTGTCATTGTCCTTGTCAACTGCCTTGAATGGAATAACAAGAGTATCCATTTCAGCGACTTCATACTGCTCGGAAGGCAGTGAATCCTCAACAAGAAATTCAGGAGGCTGATTTACATTTATGATATTTAACGCGAAATAACAAAAAGATGTATCAACAATATCATGTGAGCCAACGGGAAAAATATACGCGCCTGCATCATCGAACGAAGGTGTAATAGTGTAAATACCATTAATAATAGTATCCCCGATAGGACTTGAAAAACTTACCGGAAGATAGAAAATGGAGTCATTGTTGATATCAACACATGAATCGGAAAGCGATAAAGAATATTCATTTCCCTCATAAACGTCCAAATGCAACGTGTCGTGCAGCCATTGGGGCGCGAAATTGCCGAAATGGAGTTTGAAAATCTTGCTGCTGTCTATGCCCCAATTATTAAAAACGACGCAGAAATAGTTTCCCGAATCGGCAAGTTCAAGTGATGGTAAATATAGTGTGTCATCCGACACATTGGGGACTATCGTTCCGTTTTTTACCCACTTATAAATTATTGTCTCTGTACCGGTTGCGGAAACATACATCCCGAATGATGAATCATTCGCAAGTGTTCCAAATGCTTTAATCAGACCGTCATCAGCGAGGACCGGAGGTTTTGGCATGGTGTCCATCGGCATCAGACTGTAAACTGTGCTGGTATCCGAACCGGCTTCGTTGCTTACGACACAGAAATATTTGCCGGAATCAGAAAATGAAAGAGCGGCAAATAAGAGAGTATCTTTAGTCGCGCTGGTATCGAGAGTATCATTCTTAAACCACTCGAATGTAAGCGGCCCTGTTCCTGCGACCACAACATACATCCCGAATAATGAATCAATATTCTGAGAGCCGAACGTTTTAATGGTACCGTTTCCTGATATCTCCGGTGTATACGAAAAATCCGGTTTTATAGGATCTGTACAAAAGAAACCTATGACTAATACAGCTACAGTAAAAAAAGAAACAGATAGATACTTCACCATCATAATAGAAATCTCTCGCTATGTTTTCTTGTCCTGATTAATAATATAACCTGTAACATACTTAAACAGTTGAATTTTGCATGACAAAAGGCACCCTTATCTCTAAAAAAAGCGTTATATCCGGCATCTCCCGTTGATACGAGTCTGTTTTAAACCATAATTATTTATTTAACAATTAACAATAAGGCTCCCCAAATTCTGAATACGGTAAGAAAAAAAAGTTATAAAACTTGCGAAAATCAATGCATTCAAGAGCAATTACCTCCAGATACTAACCCATTACCGGCACCCTTTTTAGAAATATTTCCCCTGTGTGTCCTACTTCCAGATAGTACATACCCACGGTAAAGAAGTTTTGTGTGATTGTGATTGATAGTGTTGTCAGTAGTTTTGTTTTCATTTATATTTAAAATATTCTAAGTTGGTTTAGAATCAGTTTTATTCTATAAGTCCATTGATTATGGGTTTGCCAAGTTTTTTCTCGAAGTAGGCCAGTTTGCGATAGTTGTAGAAATTCCCCATTAAAGGTTTGATAAATCCCAAAGAAACAGGAGCAGAAAGAACCCACCCAATAACAATTACTAAAACACCCATTCCATTACGGGATAAAATGATCCCTCCAGCAACACTAAGAGGGGCAATAAAAGATATTAAGCTGATAAAAAATGGATTAGAATACCCTTTTCCTGTTTTTTTTATTAATTTGCTTTCATCCAAATTGAAATGATTTAAAAAATCATAGCGAGCATTCTCTTGGTCAAGTACAACTTCTTCATTGTGATAATCGTGGCTCTCCCATACTTTACCGTAGTATTTATAGTAGTGTGTAGATAAAAAAACACTTGTTAGCAACAGTACCACACTTTGAATTATTAAACCCAAAGCACCGAAAAAGCGGAATACAGACGCACTTGCTAAAACCGCAAACGAATAGGAAAAAAGTAAAAGTGCCAAAGTCATTACTAAAAGCGTATGTTTCGAACGCACTAAAAACAGACTATACATAGGAAGTGCTATCATGTATAGTATGCCCCATGGTATTATTGGAACAAGAGTCCAAGAAAACCCGTCTATTATTGGCCATGTACAAAAAGCAAAAACCGATGCTGCAAATGGTATACCTAATAAAATACCATAAACAAATTTTTTTTGAACAACTTTCCAGGTAGCATCATCAATTTGATATTTTTCCTTTATTCCCATTTTACAATCCAATTCTCATTCGTCGTAGATACATGTTTTCGATACTTTTTTCTAACTTGTAATACATTCTTCCCAAAGGTTCAACAACATTTTCCTGCCAGGCATCTTCGAGAAATGAACCTGCTTCACGACCTTTGCTTTGCATATAGTCTGTAGATCCAATTTTTGAGTCAATTAAATCTAATCCGAATCCAACAAAAACACTCAATACAATAGTTCCTCCAATTACTAGCCACACTGGTGTAGTAGAAGCTATAAATAAAAGAGCCAAAGCTGCTATCCCTGCAGTAACAACACTCCCAATCACTACTTTAAGCGCATCCATCCCCAGCGTAACACACAAATCCTCAAACTGTTTATCTTCATCTTCGCTTAATATCCACTCCGCAATATCAATAGCGCCAACAATAAGTATTGTAACGGCATTTCCTTTCAGGCCTGATTTCAGTTTCCCGGCAGCGCTGAGATTGATTACTTTAGGATTAGTAACTCTGTAACGAGAACCGGTATACCATTTTCTTAAACCGCTATACCCGCGAAAAACAACATATTCTTTCCCTTTAACCGTTTTTATATAGAACTTACCTTTGAATCCAAAATCCTTCAAAACCTGCCGGTGGTTCCAAAGAACTTTTCCGGTGGTTGCTCCGATAGTAACACCTTTCTTTTCTGTCCAGAATTTATCTGCCTCAACTTTTTCTTCATCCGCCTGTTCTTCGTAATTTTCACCAAGGACCTGATTCGCTACATTTTTGCATTGTTCATCTGTAAGTGAGTCGATTTCTACTGGGCCATCCAAAATACCAAGCGGGTTTTTCATTTCCTGTGAAAAAAGTAATGTTTCATCATCATCAGAAACCTGAGAAAAATTAATATTGTTCAAATATGATGTATCTCCGTCCAATTCTATTGATGGAATATTTTTTTCAACTTTTGGATAATAGACAAACATCTTTACCGGGTCAAGATTTGAAATATCTATGAAAGATTTCAATGGAAGTTGAATTGGATTATTCATGTTTCCGGCATCAAGAAATATATTGAAAACCGGCTGACGGGCTGTTTCCGGTATCTGCACTGTAAATTTTCTGTTTCGCGGTAAATCAGTATCCTTCGTTACATCTTTTGATTCTTCTTTGTATAGATATCTGCCTAACTTATCGTCACTATCAATTTCTAATCTGAGATTATCGTCTTCTTCTCCAGTGTTTGTTCCTACTAACACTTCAACGGGACGCGGTTTTGCTATTCGGATTGTAAAGTTTTTGTCTCCGGTCAATACCACTTTCTCGTTGTTATAAACTTTTATTAATTCACTTTTTTTCCCCATAGATGACCTCTTTACGCTTTAAGCGTAATATTTTTATAGATTTCAATTGTTTTTATACCATTATCATGTTTAAGCATATATGTTTCATTCATTTGAATGTCAGGAAATTCTATTGTTAATATATCATCGTCAATCATTTCATCGGAAATAGCGGACGATGTGAGTGCTTTTTCATCTTCGGCATATTTCATCTTGTTCATGCCGAATAGTAAAAAAGCAAAAGCCCACTGCTCCTTAAATGTCCTGTTTCCATCGGGACAATGAAAAGTTATCCAGTCATAGCGAAGCTCTACTTTTTCAAGATGAGGGAAACGTTCATATCTTTTATTTTTCACATTCGGCATGTACATCCTTATACTTGTTACTTTTACTTTTTCCAGAATGTGTTGAAAATAAACTTCATCGCG
>CBDVBE010000160.1:0-13521 GCA_965372145.1 uncultured bacterium
GGGAAAGGAGAAGAAATGCAGCAGTAAATTGTTTATTCATAGTAGATAAAAACTATAAAGCTTTCGAATATGTTTTTATTTCACTTGCGAAGAAATAAAATAGTTGATGGCAGGAATGATAAGGAGGGGAGTAGCAGAGACTTAACTCTACCCGGGGGCTGAACCTTTTTTGAAATTCAGTATTTCGACTGTCGAATAAAACCAAAAACAGCTGTCAGATTCCGGACCTTGCCAGAATGACAGCTGCTTCCCCCGGATAAAGCGTTTAAAATAATTACCCATTTACCTTATCTATCATTTCTGCCTGCTCAATCATCTTGATGAGTTCTGCACGGTAGCCGTTGGGATCTTTTCCTCGTGCAGCTTTTGCCATATCAATAATTGTCTGATAGGTCAAATTACCTTTGTATTTCGAATCACGAAGCAGCATACCGAATCCGGCAACCGCTGCAGAAAATTGAAGATTTTCTGAAATATGCTTTGGTGTCTGGTGTTTGAGGGTTTTAACGATAAGCTTGCTTTTACTGCCCTGTGGGGTTTTGTAACGAAATTTTACGGTTAATAATTCTTTGCTTTTCTTCCCTGAACTGTTCACATTCCGTGATTGATATTTTAAATCATCTATGTCTGGAAGATCCGCTTTAACACCGACAGGGATGATCTCATACAGAGCAGTGACGCTGTGTCCGGCACCAAGCTCTCCCGCGTCTTTGGTGTCATCGTTGAAATCCTCATCGTTTAATTTCCGGTTTTCATAACCGATAAGGCGGTAGGCCTGTACACGGTTAGGGTTGAATTCAACCTGAATCTTTACATCTTTGGCTATGGTGAGAAGTGTTCCGCCCATTTCATTAACGAGTACCTTTTTCGCTTCAAGTAAATTGTCGATGTAGGCATAGTTGCCATTACCCTTATCAGCCAGTTTTTCCATTTTACTGTCTTTATAATTGCCGGTTCCAAAACCGAGAACAGTAAGAAAAATCCCCTGGGTACGTTTTTCTTCAATCATACGAACAAGCTCGCCATCACTGGATGCACCAATATTAAAATCACCGTCTGTGGCAAGAATAACCCTGTTGATTCCATCCTTAAGGAAGTTTTCTTTTGCAGTTTTATATGCCAGTTTGATGCCGGCACCACCTGCGGTTGAGCCGCCTGCCTGCAGGTTCTCCAGTGCTGAAATAATTTTTTCCTTTTTATCACCGGGAGTGGATGGCAAAACAAGCCCTGCTGCGCCGGCATAAACGGTTATAGCGATATTGTCTTCTTTTCGGAGATTTTTTACCAGCATCTTTAACGCCATTTTGAGTAGTGGTAATTTATCCGGAGAATTCATCGACCCGGACACATCAAGTAAAAAGACCAGATTGCTGGGCGGGAGCGAATCAACGGCAACTATCTTCCCCTGTAAACCGATATGGACTAGGTTATGGGTGCTGTCCCAGGGGCATGGTCCCATTTCTGTTGCTATTGCAAACGGATCATTGTTTACAGGCTGCTTGTAGTTATATGAGAAGTAATTGACCATTTCTTCGATACGAACAGCATCTTTAGGCGGTAAGGAGTTGTTTCTCAGAAATCTGCGTATATTACTATAAGATGCAGCATCGACATCAATTGAAAAGGTAGAGAGCGGTTTGTCGAGAACCTTTAGAAAATGGTTTTCATAAATACGGTCATACGCTTCAGTGTTAAATTGCTCCTGAGGATAATAAGGAGCAGAGCCTGAAGCATCCATACAGTAAAAAACCGAAGGAGCAAGGGCTCTTTTACATTTCTTACCTGCCGCACGTGAAAACAGTGCCTGTACATTACTCCTGATTTTATTACCCTCCATACGTCGGGGCTTCTGACTATGTACCTCTTCCAGTTTTTCTTTCTCCGGGAGAGCGGTGACAACTTTATCAGCCGGCTGGAGAACTGTTTTATCCTCCTTCTGGGGAGTCTTTTGGTCTTTATCTGGTTGTGGGACGGTTATCTGCCGCTCCTCTTTCGGATTGTCACGGTCAATTTTTGTATATGATGTAGATCATGCAATGACAAAAAGGGAAACAGCAATAGAAAGAATGATACTGGTGACGAGGTTGTTGCGATTCATACTATACTCCTTTTAGAAGAATATGGTTGATTGTGTTATGAAACGTTTCGGTACCTTTTGTGTTTCACCAGTATTAGACAGGGCGATTTATTAAAAGTTCCAAATAATTACGAATTATTTCCGGGATGGGAGGAGTTCTTTCCATCGGGTAGGTGGCACTGCGAAGCAGGGGACAGGGTACAACAGATATGCAGGTATTAGAATTCTTATAGATTTAAGTGGATGCAGTATTTAAGTACTGCTACTCAATTGAAATAATAAGATTAAACCGGATACGTTCAGTCTTGGAGGTTTCAAGGGAGAATTTCTCATCGGATACCTCTCCTTCCGATTCAAGTTCCTTTAAAAAAGCTGAGAACTGTTCTCGAGGAATCTCAATAAAGTAGTATTTCTTATCAGGTGTTTGGGGTTTGTCATCCATTAAGGAAAAGGAGCCGTTATGAGAGGTTATCTTTTTCTCAATTGTTGCAAAAGTTACTTCATTTGAAGGTGGAATTGCTTTTGCCGGCGCTATTTCGGAATCATCATAGGAATAGCTTATATTGGATTTTTTCTTTAATACTTTTTTCTCACGTCGACTTAATCGAGCTTTTTTAGTTTTAAGTTCTTGAATTTTACGTACGGGTTCTTTGTCTCTTTTTCGAGCGGAGATTGAAAGCGCGAGAAGCCCGACATCGTCTATTTCAGGTTGTGGCATTTTAGTCTGCATTACGATAGAATCGGACCGTTTAATGACGTTGGCTGCGAATTGTTCTTCTTCATCCATCAGCATTGCACCCGCTGCACCGGCGATAGGAATGGAAGCCGGTTTAGCCAGCGCCAGTTCCTCCATTTCAGCAGGAGCCTCTTGAGCAGTTCCTTCATAAGCATCCTTTTCAGCCGTCTCTTTTTTCCCTTTTGTGTCATGGTAATACATTCCCGGGGCTGCTTCTTTTTTCACGGCAAATTGTGATGTCATTACTGAAGGAGTCTTTTTCTGTTTTTGAGGTGCTGCAGCGCTCTTTTTCACTTTTGCTTCCACAAGACGCTTTTTTACAGGTTCCTGCATACCGATTTCTTCTTTTCCCTCAATCGCTTCTTCTTTCAATCCTTCAACACTACTTATGTCAACCGGTGCTTTCTTACCCTGCATTGCTGATTCGTCAAATACTACCGGAGCAATTTTTCTTGAGCTGAATGGATTATACACCAGCACTACTATTGCAACGGTAACTGCAAGGCCGGCAAGCTCAAGAGGCAATTTTACCGGTAATGGTGTAAATATTTTTTTTATCAGCTGACTCAAAAGGAGGGGAGTACCGATACGGGAATGCACAGCATGCATAAACGTATTGGATGCTTTAACAGGTTCAAGAGTCTCCAGGGCGCGGTAATAGGTGCGAAGCTCTTCATACTCTTTACATAGCGGGCCGGATCGCTCCAGGTTTTCCTGTACAATACGGGACTTCTCTTTGTTAAGAAGACCGCGTACATAATCAGGGAGCATCTCTTGTATCGTTTTAGAATCCATTGATTTTTCCTTTTAATTTCTCCTGCATTGCTGAGCGTGCCCTAACAAGCCGTGATTTAACTGTTCCCAGTGAGATACCAAGGATTTTTTCAATCTCTTCATAACGGCATCCCTGGATATCTCTCAGTACTATCAGTTCTCTATGTTTTTTAGGCAGTGTCGATAAGGCCCCTTTTACAATATCGGCAATTCTATGCCGGGCGAAATCTTTTTCGGGCGACAGACTGGTGTCGCTTATTTCCCGAGCACGCTCATTCTCTTCTGTCTGTATCGGCGCGTCAAGCTTCACAGCACGCTGGGATAATCTATTCCACCAAGACCGTTGTTTATTTCTACAGGTATTTACGGCAACTCTGTAGAGCCATGTTGAAAAGAGTGCTTCTCCTTTAAATCTATCCAAATTTTTATATACTTTCACAAAAGTTTCCTGTGCAGCGTCTTCACCTTCAGTGTGGTTTCCAAGAATACGGACACAGAGATTCATAATAGAGTCCTGATATTTTACCATAAGACGATCGAATGCTGTTTTATCTCCGTTACGAAACCGGCTAATAAAAGAGATATCCTCATCATTTGTTGAATAATTAGTCTGGTCTGGTCTGCTATTCATTGGACACGGTAAAAATGAAAAAGTTCCATTACTATAACTATAGAATCTATAACTACTTAAAAATAATATGTTTATGAGCAATAGTCATTGAAGAACTGGCTGGATTCACCATTAAGACACCTTTTAAAGGAAAAGCTCACGTTGTTTTCGTGCATAATCAAGGCAGTACTGCCAGTCATCTGCAAAGCGTTCTCTGATATGTGTCAGCTTCTCAGGTGGAATAAGCGGTTCTTTATTTTTTAAAAGAAAATCCGGGAAGCCAAGGGAAAGTAAACCAACTGTGTGTACTGCAAGTTTGCGTATATTTTTATGGATTCGACGTATTGTTTTAACGCGATTTTTACTCGGTTTATACCTGAAAAACGTATTAAATAGCCGTATTGCTTTAAGCTGCTTCTGGTTAAAGGCAACATTTACAGGATTAAAATGTATATCTTTTTCCTGATAGGTTATGCCCATATACTCAGCAAGAAATGCGATAGTACGATAGGGATTTCTCACCAGCTCTTCATGAAATAAGATCAGAGGTTTATGGGAAAAGTATTCTTCAATAAGATGAATATCCCGCTTATACTCAAGCTTCTCCAGTTTCAATAACCCTGAATCGTCCTTGAGATCAAGATACTGGTCAAAAGTTCGATAACCATTTTTTCTGATATAATAATAATATTTTGATTTGACCCAGCTGTCATGGCGTCTGAAAAAAAGTATAATTTTAGCCTGGGGATAATCTGCAGATAATGAGGTAATCCGAGCGTTGTCCTTAATCAAACCTTCACTATTTGCCTTTATTATGCATTCATGTGAGAGAAGAAATTTATGTGATTTTGAAGGGGTAATAATTTCTTTTCTTTTATAAAAGAGACGTTTTTTGATATATTTGATCCCTTTAAATTCTGGAAAAACATATCGTTGAAGAAATGTTGAACCTGTCTTGGGAAGGCCAATATGCGCATATATTTCTTTATTTTTTACCATGTATTTGGTCCGTACAATAGAGTCACCAATGATAGCGATTATGCGAATGCCTTTTTCAACTCCTGATAGCCAAAGTGGGCAATTAAATTATCGAGTATTACCATAGCGGTATAATTCTCTGCAACCGGCCAGATACGGGCGACAATAGTTGGGTCCCGTCTGGTAATAGCGGCAAGATCCTTGTTTTCTTTTGTATACTTATCGACAGTATGCTGCGCTTTATCAATAGTCGGTGTCGGCTTCACCGCAAGACGTATAATAATATCCTGTCCGGTACTCAATCCACCTGTTATTCCACCGGCATTATTTGAATCGAATATCACAGAACCGTCTTTCGAATGCATTTGATCGTTACTTTCATACCCTGTCATATCCTTGACCTTAAATCCCGCGCCTATCTCAACCCCTTTCACCGCACCTATACCGAGCATTCTGCCAAGCTCCCCATCAAGTTTATCAAATACCGGTTCACCCAGACCGGTCGGTATACCGGAAACAACAGTTTCCACGATACCTCCCGCAGAATCACCGGTGGCTGATATACGGTTACATGCTGTAACCATCTCATTACTGACAAGATAATCAGGACAGTTTAGTATGTGGTGCACGCCGTATTTTTCCCTGATTTCATCAGGTTTAAACTCTGGAGTTTTCGCACGGATATCGTCAATCTCTTTCTCTATTTGAGTAAAGATAGTCATCTTTTCGAGGAAGCGCATTTCCGGTGTAATACGCTTTTTAACATAAATTTCCTTATAAAACGGATCGTGATCCATTCGCATCTGTTTATATACTGTAGTGTATTCCAGTATTTTTTTCGAATCAATTTCGGGACAGACAACACCCGCCAGTTCTTTAATATATGAGAACACGTCAATACCGAACTTTTTCAGTATTTTCTTCGCAACGTATCCTGCAGCAACGATTGTTGAGGTATATCGTCCGCTGAATATACCGGCACCTATAGCATCATCTGCCGGTCCATATTTCATGAACGTAGCGTAGGAAGCGTGCCCGGGACGTGGGGTACGGTTTGTATCCTGATACTGTTTGACATGGATAAAATGGCGATCAAGATTAGGAAGCAGAATCGTCAAGGGGGTGCCATTGGTGTGGTTATAGTTCCCTGCGCCTTCAATGGTATCTGCAGCATTTAATCCGGTATAGATAACAGGAAGGTCGGGCTCCTTCCGTGGAGAAGACAGCTCATCAGCGCCCGGTTTTCTTAATAACAGGTCGCCATAGATTTCCTGTTCGGTAAGAAGCATGTTGGGAGGAATTCCCTGAATAACAGCACTCAGCCCGTCCTGATATGAGCCACCTGCAACAGTTACCTGAAATATTTTTCCAAAATGACATCCGATCATAGCTACTCCTGTTAGTTAAAATGGTACGATAAACGAGTTCAAAAAATATATGGTTTCTAATGAATATTACAACCCGTACCACCAATTATCTTAGCAGAGAATAGTACCGGAAGTAGAATCAAAATTACACTCATATTATTACAATTATATATATTAGCCGTTTCAGGAAAAATTTTAAAAGAGATAAATTTTTGCATTTGTATTTGCAATTAATCATTTTTTATGGCTTAATGTTACATTTTTTATAGAATAATTACATTAGAGTGGATTAAACCTGAAAAATGATGCATCCATATTGTGGTGCAATATAGGTGCAGATAATGTTAGAAGTAATGTAATAATAAAAAGGATAGAGAACCTATGGCAAAAAATCTGGTAATTGTTGAGTCTCCGGCAAAGTGCCGAACAATATCGCGCTATTTAGGTAAAGATTATATAGTAAAAGCAACAATGGGACATATTATTGACCTGCCTGAAAAAGAACTTGGTGTTGATATCGATCATGATTTCAAACCGAAATATACGACATCTAAAGGAAAAAGGCGCATTGTCAAGGCATTGAAAGAAGATGCCAAGAAAGCTGAAACCGTGTTTCTTGCACCTGACCCTGATCGTGAAGGAGAGGCTATTGCATGGCATGTTGCTCAAACCATTTCCAAATCAAATACAAATGTAAAGCGGGTTCAATTCAATGAGATTACCAGGAAAGCGGTACTGGAAGCTTTTGATAATCCACATGAAATTGATATAAATAAAGTAAATGCACAGCAGGCACGAAGAATTCTTGATAGAATTGTCGGATACCAGGTGTCTCCCATTTTATGGCGGACCGTATTCCGCGGTCTCAGTGCCGGAAGGGTACAGTCGGTTGCATTACGTATTATCTGTCACCGGGAAGACGACATAAAGGCTTTTGAGCAGAAAGAGTACTGGTCTATCCTTGCTCAGGTTGCATATGAGGACTCAAATTTTTCTGCAAAGCTTATCACTGTTGATGGCCGGAAAGCTGAAATACCGAACGGGGATGCTGCGAAAGCGATTGTTGATCGTGTAAGAGATAAGGCATTTGTTGTAACTGAAGATATCCGTATAGAAAAATCAAAAAAACCATTTGCGCCTTTCATTACCAGTACGCTTCAGCAGGAATCTGCCCGAAAACTCAGTTTTTCAGCAGCAAAGACCATGATGATTTCGCAGCAACTCTATGAGGGGTTGGAGCTCGGAGAACTGGGTACACTCGGATTAATCACCTATATGCGTACGGATTCAACGCGTGTTGCCGATGAGGCTCTTGCCGGTGCGAAAAAGATTATTACGGAGCTGTATGATGCAAAATACCTGCCGGATGCACCACGGGTATATGGTAAAACTAAAAATGCACAGGATGCCCACGAAGCGATCAGGCCTTCACAGGTCTCCATGGAATTCAATCCAAAGAATGTAAAAAAATATCTTTCACGTGACCAGTACAGACTGTATGACCTTATCTGGAAACGTTTTCTTTCTTCACAGATGAGTAATGCAGTGTATGACTCGACAAGAATCGATATCTCTGTTGAAAACTGTGTGTTCAGAGCAACCGGACTGGTCATGAAATTTGACGGATTTCTTGTCATGTATGATGAAGCAAAGGAAGAGAAAAACGGTGATGGTGAAGGCAGTAACGAGCGGTTGCCGGATATCGCGGTAAATACCCAGGTTACCTGTGAAGAACTTATAGACCGGCAGCATTTCACGCAGCCGCCGCCACGGTACAGCGAAGCATCATTAGTGCGTGAACTTGAAGATAAGGGAATCGGACGGCCGAGCACCTATGCACAGATTATTGATACACTCAAGCGTCGTAAATATGTTGAGGTGGAGACACGGCGGTTTATCCCAACTGAAGTTGGTTTTATGGTACGGGATATCCTGACAAAAGAGTTCTCGGATATATTTGATGTCGGTTTTACTGCGGGTATGGAGATGGATCTTGACAAAATAGAGGAGGGTAATGCCGACTGGATAGAAGTTTTGAAGAAGTTCTACGGCCCGTTTGGTGAAAAGTTAAAAGAGGTAGAAAAAGATATTAAGGAACTTCGTGAACAGAATCAGGAAATTACCGACCGAACCTGTCCGGAATGTAATAAGTTCCCGCTGGTTATAAAATGGAGCAGAAACGGTAAGTTCCTGGCCTGCCAGGGATTCCCCGCCTGTAAATATACTGAGCCGCTGCAGAAAGCCAAGACCGAAGAAACCGATGAGGTTTGTGATAAATGTGGTGCACCTATGGTTGTGCTTAATATCAAAAACAACCGTTTCCTGGGATGCTCGAAGTATCCCGAATGTAAAAATACCCGGTCCCTTTCAACCGGTGTGCCATGCCCGAATGAAAAATGCAGCGGTCAGCTCATTGAGCGGAGCACCAAACGGGGCAAATTGTTCTTCGGCTGCAGCTCATATCCGTCCTGCACCTTTGCGACATGGGATAGACCACTAAACGAGAAATGTGTTAAATGTGGATTCCCGCTACTGGTACATAAGGAGACCAAACGTAAAGGAACCTTCAAACGGTGTATAAAGTGTAAAGCAGAATATCCTATTGAAACAGGAGAGGAAAAAGAAGAAGTAACAAATGGGGACTAGTTCTTCTTCTGTAGCAATTGTCGGAGCCGGCCTTGCCGGGAGTGAAGCGGCTCTGATTCTTGCACAGTTTGGAATTCCTGTTGTACTCTATGAAATGCGTCCTGGCCGGATGACACCGGCCCATAAAACCGACAAGCCCGCGGAACTGGTCTGTTCTAATTCCCTGAAGTCTGTCGAGTTGCCAACGGCACCCGGAATTCTGAAAGCTGAACTGTCATTACTTGGCAGTCCGCTTCTTGCCGCAGCTGAAAAACACCGTGTGCCGGCGGGGTCCGCCCTTGCTGTTGACAGAGAAAAATTCTCCCGCCAGGTTCATGAGCACCTTTCACAAAATCCCCTGATTACCGTTAAACATTGTGAGTGTTCGAAACCGCCTGAGGATAGTGATTACTGCATAATCGCTTCAGGACCATTAACATCAGAGTCTTTGACAACCTGGCTCCAGCAGACTTTTTCTGCCGGGTCACTCTATTTCTATGATGCTATAGCCCCAATTCTTTCCGCTGATTCGATAAATATGAATAAAACTTTTTATGCATCGCGCTATGGAAAGGGGAGTGCGGATTACTGCAATTGCCCATTTACAGAGGAGGAGTATCGCGCTTTTTATGATGCTCTTATTGCTGCAGACAGGGTAAAAGCACGGAAATTTGAACATGAGAAATTCTTCGAAGCCTGCCTTCCCGTTGAAGTTGTTGCCCAGCGTGGTTATAATGCCCTCCCGTTTGGGACCCTTCGCCCGGTTGGGCTTGAAGACCCAAGAACAGGAAAACGGGCATTTGCAGTATGTCAATTGAGAAAAGAAAATGCTGCGGGAGAGAGCCTCAGCATGGTTGGCTTTCAGACCAGAATGACTATTCCTGAGCAGAAGAGAATTATTCAGCTTATCCCCGGATTGGAGAAAGCAGAATTCTTACGATACGGCAGTATCCACCGCAATACGTATTTACAATCACCAAAACTTCTTGCAAAAGATCTGTCATTTCGTAGGAATACATCGCTCTTTCTCGCAGGTCAGATTTGTGGTAATGAAGGATATACTGAAAGTATAACCACAGGTCATTTTGCGGCTCTTTTTGTATGGGCGCGTATTAAAAACAAATCGATACTGCCACCTCCACCGACAACAGCCTGTGGTGCACTTCTTAAACACGTTACACAATCTTCCGAAAAAGAGTTTATACCGAGTAATGTTAACTTTGGTATTTTTGGGCCATTGCCTGATTCAGGGAAAAGGAAATTGAAAAGAACAGAGAAAAGAGAAAAGATGTGTGAGCGTGCATTGCAGGATATAGAAGTGTGGATAAGGAAAAATTTGTAAATTGAAATACAAAGTTTTACTTACCATTGCGGTATCGTTTAACAAATCAGTTGAAGTGCTTGAATACTACTCGTAATCGTAATCCTAATCGTACTCATAATCAAATCTTATATTTTTTCGATTAAGATTAAGAGTATGAAGTTAATAAACAAAGAAGCTTCATAATGGGCAACTACTATTGTATTTTATGTTAAAGGATCCTTACGGTATATCTTACCATCGCTGTACAGTAACAGATTAAAAAGACAATAATTGCTCAGACGTAGTTAAATTCCTAAAGGAAGAAATGAATGGACATACCTGTTTTAGAAATGATGCTCCGATCAGGTTGGGTCGCACGTAGCATACTTTTTATACTAGCTGTTTTGTCCCTTATTTCCTGGGCTGTAGTATTTAATAGATTGTTTTATCTGCGTAGGATATCATCTCTCAATAAACGTTTCAGAATTCTTTTTGAGGGATTAAAGAGTTTTAAACAACTTGAGAAGGTAGACACCATCTTTAATTCGTGTCCTTTGGGTAAGCTGGGTAAAGTGAGTTTAACAGAATATAAAAGAATCATTTCAGATGCGCAGGCACACAGCGCAGTTAAAGACTGGTCATTTTATCTGCAGAATCAGTTCAATATGGCAACGGAGCGTATTAATACTGTTGTGGCACATCTATCTTCAAAACTTGATCATGGTGTTTTTCTCCTTGCAACTGTAAGTAGTATCGCGCCGTTTCTTGGCCTCCTTGGCACGGTATGGGGTATCATGAACTCATTTTTTGAGATCGGTAATCAGGGTTCGGCTAGCCTGCCGGTTGTTGCTCCGGGTATCGCGGAAGCACTCATAACTACCATTGTCGGACTGGCGGTTGCTATACCTGCCGCTTTTTTCTATAACATCTTTATGCATCGCGCAGAACGTATCGAGGATGAGATGGATGAATTTGGTGATCAGTTGATGCTCAGGCTGAAGCGCGAACTTTTTAATGTGTTATACGGTGATTCACCTCTCAGATAGAAACTGTGGGTCATGAAAAAAAAGAAAGAACGCAAGCGTCGAATTATCAGCGAGATGAATATTACCAATCTTGTGGATGTTACCTTTACATTACTTATTATTTTTATGATAACGGCGCCGATGATGACACAGGGGGTACAGGTTGATCTGCCGGAAACCGAATCTGAAAATGTAGAAGTAAACGAATCGATTCAGATATCAATCAATGAACGAAATGAAATATATATTGATCAGGAACGTATTTCTTTATTAGTGTTTAAAAGAAGGTTCAGGGAGGTATTTGCGGGAAGAACTGATATTCCGGTTTTTATCAATGCTGATAAGCGAGTGCCGTATGGCCTTGTTATACGGGTAATATCAGATATCCAGAATGCAGGAGTTGTCAAACTCGGTTTTCTTACATTGCCGCTTGAAGACAAAGGGTAGGTACCCATGTCAACATCAACTGCTGCACTGCCGTATGAATCAAAGGAGCCGCCGTTTCTCCCGGTAATAATTTATTCGCTGATATTTCATGTTTTTGTTTTTTTTGTTGTGCCGGTTCTCTCACGGTTTGTATGGCGGCCTAAGACCTTTGAACGGCCAAAGACATTTCAACTGGTACAGATTCCGCAAAAAGTAGCGCCTGTACCTGAAAAGATAATTAAGAAACCGGTACCCAGGAAAAAGGTTGTGCCAAAGAAACCGGTACCCAAAACGAAGAAAGACACAAAACCGGTTACAAAAGAAAAACCAGAGGATTTGAGTGAGCTTGAGGAACTGCTGGGGGGATTGCCGCAGCCGGTATCACAGATATCCATTGGTAAAGTCTTTCCCTATCAGTGGTATATTAATAACATTCAGATGAAAGTTGAACGGAATTGGAAGCCCTCGGTAAATGATGACAAGATTTCTGTGGTGTTACAATTTATTATTTTTGCAAACGGAAAGATATCGGAGGTAAAAATAGCACGGAGTTCGGGAAACAGTGCTTTAGATAATCTGGCGGTACGTGCCGTTAAACTCGCAGCACCGTTTGGTAAGATCCCTGTAAAATGGGGAGATAATAAACTTGATTTGTCGTATACTCTTATTCCAGCATTACGGTAAAAATAAAATGATGCAGCTACGTTCTTTTTTTATTATTATTCTCATTTCTTCGGTTGCGCTTTTTGCCGAGCAGATTGATCTGCAGTCATATGCCAGCGGCTTTGACAGTATTCCCATTTCGGTTATCAAATTCAACTCCCTCAATAATGTAGGATTAACCACGAATCAACCATGGGAAATTATAGCGGATGATCTTGAATTCAGCGGCCGGTTTTTTGTTACCCGTAGTGCAAAGAGTGACAGTGTAGAATTTTCTGAGAAAAATATCGGTATTTTTATTTATGGTGAATATTCAGTAAACGGCAATACTATTGTTATGGATTGTAATCTGTATGATGCAGCATCTATGGACCTGTTATTCGGTAAGAAGTATCGCGGTGAATTGAAATTTCTACGCAGCATGGTCCATCGATTTACCAATAAGATATACGATATGCTTCTCGGTGAGCGTGGACCGTTTGAAAGCAAGATACTGTTTGTCAAAGATAAGGGAAATACCAAACATCTGCATATCATGGATTATGACGGGTATAACCGGAAGAAATTAACTTCACGGGGACAGGTAAATGTGTTTCCCGCGTTTGTTGATTCAAATTCGATTGTATGGACATCATTTCTGCGGGGAAAACCGGATATCTATACCGGTTCCATATCTACCGGCTCATTTTCAATATTTGTTTACAGCCGGTACGTTGAAACCTCTCCTGCAGCGTCTTCGATACATGATAAGATTGTATATGCTTCTTCTCGTGCCGGAAGTCTCGATATTTATACCTGTGGGCGGAATGCAAAGAATAGAAAACAGCTTACATTCAAACGCAGAATCGACACATCGCCATGCTGGTCGCCAAACTGTTATAATATAAGCTTTACCTCTGACCGTTCAGGCCAGCCGCAAATCTATGTTATGGATTCT
>CBDVBE010000161.1:0-13482 GCA_965372145.1 uncultured bacterium
AAACTTTTTTGATACCAATGTTTTCAATTCTTCACCTGCAACGTTAAATACTTTTATGCTGATAAAGGATGTGATCGGTACATCAAATGATATATCGGCAGTTGATAAAGATTTTTTGAATTTTTTAACATGTAAAGTAAAATCCGTTACTACTTTATTTCCACCTGCATGAGACCCAGTTACCCCATTATTAAATGTTACCTTAACACTGTCAGTTGTTTTATTACCTTTCATATCAGCAGCCTCTACGCATATCCAATAATCGCCATCACCATACAATGCCGTATTCAGGGCATTATCCTTATCATTTAGCTGTACCGTTGAATCCCCTCCACTATTGGTAATGTTATGCAAATGGTGCCGATCTCTATCGAACCAACCAATAGCAGGAAAACTCTGGTCTAATCTGTACATTACCGGAAGTAACCTGACATAATCACTGCTTGAGCCGCTGGTGTATCCATTCATATATTGGTTACGTACATAGCCGAGTGTTCTGCTTTTTACAATTTTGTTTAGCTCAATAGATCGTATCCAGTAATAAATTGAATAGGCCGGTTGTTTCCATGGTGATTGGCCGATATCATCCGAAATATGAACATAAATATCTATTTTACCTTCCAATTCATCGGGTTGCAGCCAGCTTACACTGGAATTATCATTAGTGCCAAATCCCAGTTTTGAATAACTGAAAGCTTTTAGAATAGTAGGGGGAGAATCGTCTGCAATAGGCCTGAGATATGTTTCCGGATTGCACACATTATCCCATTCGTTACCATCGTTAACACTCCATTCCATACCGACATCACGGATATGAGAAAAGTGAAGGTGAGCCCCTTTTACCAGTGAACTGCTCCAAGGAACTATTTCCCCCACCTTTTCAAATTTTTCGACTTCTTTCCCCGGTCTCGCTGTGATACTGTTTTTATCAAGATGTGCATAAAGCCATCCATTTGATGCTTCCGACACATTTACAGTACACACCGCTGTTCTCCAATGTTTTGCGCTATTATTCATAGTCTGGAAACATTTACAAATACCCGCTTCAACAGCGTAGCATTCCTGATTTTCATATACATCCATATCCAGTCCCTGATGCATATAAGCACCACTTACACCGGTATACGATGATACAGGCTGGCAATAACAGTTCCAGTGATACTGCGGCTCGTCGGGCGGGTCAAACGGCCAAGGAATTTCATAGTTACTCTTATCGGTACTGTATTTATACCTTATCTTGCTGGTATCAAGGAGATATCTCTTTTTAGAACATTCTTTTTCCGAAACAACCCCTCTTTTATGCAAATTATATGTACGTATAATCCCATGCGACATTTTTGTCCTGGTGTTTTTTTCGTGAATACCAACCCAGATAGTGGTGTTATTCATTTGTAGATCCATAAAAGATTTATATCCAGAAACCTTATCTACAAAATTTTTGGTACATTTTTCAACGTCGCATACAACCAGTTTCCTTCTTCCGATAAATGCAACATTTTTATCATCCGGTGAGAAAATAATTTTATATATATAATTGTAGAAAATATCTTCTTTGATTGAACCAATAAGCTTTTCATTCCCATACAATTCAATACCGTCTTTTTTAGCTATAGCAACATAGTTCTCATCATTGGAAATCGCAAACTGATTGGTTGGCGGGTAGGTTTCAACTTTCCCGTTTGCAAGTGTGATTACTTTAAATCTATCGGGAAAACCTATACCATATTTATTTCCTACCGGAGAAAAACCAAAGAGTGAAGCCTTTTTAAACACTTTTCGATACAATAATTTCCCTTGTGGTGAATAAAACCAACTGGTTAAATCCCCTCCCTCCTTATACTGCAATACAGATATAATTATATAGCCGGAATTTGAAATTGAAATATCAGGCCCCGGAGCAGTAGGCAACGTAAAAATAAGCCTATCATTGTTATAAAATTGGAGATTGCAAATCTCCCGTCGACTATTTTTACCCAGACGTTCAGAAAACTGGCAACGGAATTGTCCATTTTTCGAATAAACTTTATCCCTATATACTTTTTCATACATGCTCGGCTTAAAAACACCATGCGGAAGGACCGACAATTCCTTTACTGTTTTTTCTTGAGCATATAAACCAGACAACGCTAAAAAAAGAAATGCAATTACACCGAATCGAAAAGGATTCAAACTCATTAGGTACCTCCTCCTCTACAAAAAAACCAGGCAAAACAAATTATAACTCTTAACAATTTCCGATGTAAAATAAAACGCCGGAGGAAAAGCCAAAAGAGATGATTCTCATCACGCTGACCCAATATTCAGTGAATGAGCACAAGTATATCTGAATGTATTTATGGAAGTTATAAAAATATGGCCCCTTCCCTCGTACGTCCCTGCTATATAATATAAATATAAATGGCTATGATTACTGTAAAAAGTGTGATTTTCGTGCAAAATGTATGTTTTTCGTGTAGGTTCCGATGGTATGAACAGCGATGTTCCGGGAAAAATGGCATGATATTTTTAAAATGCACAGATAAGTCTCACAAATCCGGCTGTGTTTTACTTTATTAAACAAACACATGAAAAAGTATTGGTATATATTAAAAGATATTGGGATAGATAATCGAATAACAGTGAACTTTCAACGAGGGGCCGGATGTATTAACTGTCATTAATTATTAACTGAGGAGACGCTGATGAAGGCGAAACGAATGATGCTGTTAATTACTCTCATGGCAGGAATTCATTACGGAAACTGGGGAATCCCACCTGAGAATTGGGAAGATTTTCAGATCGGGCTTAACAGCCGTCCCGGCGCACCCTCTGCAAATGAGATGAAGAGTGCCCTTGCTGCCGGTAAGAAACTTGACCGCCGGTATGTCTATGCCAATTCCCCTGCAGAGATCTTTCCTGACGGCGCCAATGCATTTCTTTTTACTTCATGGCGCAACTATGCAAAAGAAGCCGGCTATTACGACAAGGGGGCTCGCCCCTGCTTTACCGTGTATATGCTGCAGCGTGGCCAGGACGGTCTTGAAGCGGTGAAAAACGGCGCTGCCGATCAGGCATTCATGAAGGAATACTTTGAAGCAATGCTGGTCATGCTCGATAGCTCAAAAGGAACCCAACCTATTTATGTGCTGGAACCTGATGTGTGGGGATACTTGCTCCAGGGATATGAATCTACTCTCGGTGAGGAAAATCTGAACAGTACCTGCCATCTTAACAATCTTGGATTCAACTGGCTTTCTGAATTTGAGAATAAAATTAGGGACCTGCCCAAAGCGATCATTAAAACGATAAAGATGCGTGATCCTGAAGCATATTCAGGCATACTCCTTGCCCACTGGGCATACAATCCGACTGGATGGGGTGAGCTGGTGAATTTTACACCGGATCAGATTAACACCGCGGCTGAAAAGGGTGCTGAGTTTATCGGTAAATTACTGGGCGATACCTATACAGGAGATTTTATCGGCGTTGAAAAGAACGGTGCTGCAGCAGGATGGTATGAAGTAGCTCAGGGTACTACCAAGTGGTACTGGAATGACGCGCAAAATGCCAACTGGCTTGACTGGTCGACAAAAATGGCAAAGGCCCTTGACCTCTCACTGCTCGGGTGGCAGATCAGTGCCGGCTATTATAATGAATCCGGTTATTCTGCACTGCCCAATACCAGTAACCGTTACAAGGATACATTCTTCCCATACTTTTTCAAGCATGTTACTGATTTTATCCAGGCCGGTTTTATCGGCCTGATGCTTGGTTCTGAGGATCGTGGTGTGGGTACCATATGTACAAAGGATAATGGCAAATATGATAACGGCTATTTCTATGATCAGATGGCTGAGTTTGATAAGGGCAGGCCCTATGATCTTAACATCACCACAGGTATTCCGGTAACTGATGAAATGGCAGCACCTCAATATAATGGCAATATCTCATGTATATATAATAGTTCCAGGAAACAGATTGTTCTGGGAATCAGAATGCTTCCGGGACATACTCAGGTAAAGGTGTTACTTTTCTCGCCATCAGGCAGAGAAGAAAAGGTCCTGTACCATGGCCGGGCGCAGTCACACCTTGTTCTTCCGGTATCGACATTATCTTACGCAAAAGGAATACACTTTGTGAAAGTTATATATGGCACACGGGAAAAAGCAGTTGCGTTACCGCTTATTGACTAAGGTGAAGTTTGTTTGATAACAAGTGATATAAAATTTTTACTTTAAACCAACATACCTCTCGCTGATTTCCCACAACCGTTCAGCCAGAGCCATATCATAGGAATTCTTCGATGACCGGGTGATCTTTTTGCCGACGAAATACTCGCCACTTACCCCTTCAACTTCCGAAGAGCTTGCTACATATAGTGAAGTCTCTGCACCTTTATCAGGAGCTTTGCCAATAAATCTAAACATACCTCTGATTATTGTATTAAAATCTCTACCCAGATTGGTTGACACCAGTCCCGGATGAACAGCATTAACCGTCACACCTGTTCCATTCAGTTTCTTGGCCAGCAGTTTGGAATATAGAATAACAGCCAGTTTTGACTGGATGTAGGCCTTCTTTCCATTATATGACTCTGTAAACTCAATATCATCAAAATAAATCGTTCCGCCATGCATGCCAGAGCTGAGATTTAAAATGCGTGATGGGCTGTTTTTCTTTAATACATCAAGGAGTAGGTTGGTCATCAGAAACGGCGCGAGATAATTCGCTGCAAAGGTATTTTCAATACCATCCTTTGACAACTGCCTTTTCGCATGCCATACTGCTGCGTTATTGATAAGCACGTGTAACGCATCATACTTTGTCTTAAATGCATCGCAACAGGATCGAATTGATTCAAACGACGATAGGTCACAGGGAAGCGCTTCAACCGCTTCGTTGTCTGAAGCATCAATGATTTCCTTTAGTGCAGCCTCTCCCCTATTCTCGTCTCTGCCGGTAAAAACAATTGCGGCTCCTAATTTAGCGAGTCCGATAGCTGTTGCTTTACCAATACCTGAAGTCGCTCCGGTAATAAAAACTATTTTCCCATGCATGTTACTTTCCTTATTGCCATTATTCTTTCATTATTGTGGGGCAGGCGAAGATTCCTAAAATAACATTATATATAATCATATTGTCCCTTTTTTCATTCTCCAGTTGTAATTTTCCCTGAGTGCAGTATTTTCCTCTTCTATTTATATACATCCTATCCAAAGAGTTATCCATGGAAAAAATAATATTACTGCTGTATTTTGTTCTAATTACTATCCCTTGCTATTCCTCTACTGAGCAATCAGATCCAGACAGCGTATACCGAGCGAATAAGTATAAAGAGATCGATAGTCTTCCCAAAGAGACTCAGCAGGTTCTTTTTCCCGCGCTTCTGAAAGAATTCGATGAACAACAGGACAGTCTGCATCTGGACAGTGTACAGTACGATTCCTTACGTAATGTGTATTTAAAAGAGAATTATAAAACCGTTAATCGTGCTTATTTACAGGAGAGGAAAAGGCGGACATATACTTATGACTCCTTGTACCTTGCAAATAAAATTCGAATGGATGCAGGAAGGGAACGTAATTTTCTTGTCCCCTACTATAATAATTTCAGCATACTGGAGATTATTGATGACAGCACTGATGCCGGAAAAGAGAAGTCGCGCATTGCAGTAAAATTCCAGATAAGCCAGAAAATCCCCTGGATCGTTCACCGCTATTACAATACCGGCCTCTATATTGCAATGACTTTTCGCGGATTATTTGATATTGGCAATTTAGACGACTCCCAGCCAATTTCGCGTAAAACATTTATGCCCGAAGCCTATCTCACATTTGATTTTGCAAGCCTTTCCGCTTTAGATTATCCCCGCTGGCTGCAATGGATAGGCAACCTGTTCCCACCACAGCGGGATAGAAACGTTCTACAGTGGGGATTGCAGCATGAATCAAATGGAGGAAAAGGCATCTACTCCAGAGGGATACAGTTTCGTCACTATATCACCTATACCTATAAATTTATCCCGGTGCAGAAAACCGATTCAATAATGGGAGTATACACCGATTACTACAAACACCGCCTGTACATCCGCATGTTTGCAATCCATGGTATTGAAGATAACCTTGACATTAAGGAATACATCGGATTCATGGATATGCAGTGGGATTTCCAATTCTCACCGTTTAAACGGGGTATATGGGAACTGATGGCATGGGTTAATCCCAGTTTCTCAAAGGATGACTGGTCAAATATTGAGCATACCGGTTTCTGTCTCGGATTTGCCTATACCTTTCCCTGGAACTTATCCTATAAAAAATATCACGGCAAAAACCTATTCAAATACATGTATACCAATCTGCATTTACCTATTTCTCTCTATTTCCGATACTGGAACGGGCATAATGAGTACCTGCTCAAATACAGGGAACGCTCACGTACAAACGGTGTCGGTTTCGGGATTAAATTCAGGAAATAGACTAATCAAATGTGACCTAAGTTGAGCGATTCTATGTGGAGAAATATGGGGTAATCAAGGGACAGTAATTTTACCTTATAAAAGTAATGCGTTTCTGAAATCGTATATCGCCATCAATTTTTAGCAGATAATTCCCCGAGGCAATATTACTAATACTCCATTGGATTATCTGATTATTGAATTGCGGTATCTCTTTTTGCGCAACAATTCGTCCATACATATCAAATAATACAAAATTCAGTTCTGAATTTTCCAAGACTTCATTAGTTTTAACAATTAATGATCTGTTCCGAACACTTATAGTAATTCCGTTACTCTTCGAATTTTTAGGACTATATATCGGTGTTGGCCCCAATGGTACAGGATTCCTCATCCACTCGAGCACCTTAGTGTAGGTTACAATTCGAACATCAGGTTTACTTAATGCATATTCGAAGAACTCGATCAGGGCTTGCCAGCGTTCCTGGACAGAAGCAACACATTGCCCTGTCCATTTACCAGAATATTCATCGCTATGCGCGCCAAACAGAAACGGACACCGGTTTCCCTGTAACCGTAAGTCAAGCGTGTGTTTCAGCGTGTTGACAAACTCGCTCTTTGTCATCTTGGCAATAACCCACATATTATAATCAAGGCCGGTCATCTTACTCCCATCAGGCTTAACAACAAGATGGCATCCCATTTCCCATAACCCGGGATGGCTACCGATACCTGGAGCGGCAGGGCTTCCATTGTCAAGAGTATAGGGCCAGTAATAATCGGTCCCGTTCTGATTACTCTGAGAGCCTTCTTCAATGCTGCAATCATACACAATACCATTGTTTTTCAAAGCTTGAAAAGTGTAATCACTATAGGCTAAAAAGGGTGTTCTGAAACCAATGACATCTTCATTTAGAATTTCAGCACCCTGTTTTTTCCATTCATCCGGAGAATTTACCTCCCAGTATGGTACCGAGATTGTATCAGGTCTCGGTTTAATCAGCCATCCTGTACAAGTGCTAATCTCATTCTCCCAACTGCTGAGATTCCAACCCTGTACCGTTGAGATAGCTCCATTACCGTGTGAATGGGTATGGTTACCTATTTCGTGTCCGTCTTCATACGCTTTATTCAGTGCTAATTTTATTAGCAGAGGGCTTTCATTCTGTTGTTGATCCCCACAATAGATTGAGCTGGGGAAAAAGGTGATGGATATGGGTTCTCCGTCATAAGTACCGGCATTCCCATTTCCTGCAGGATTAACTCGCCCCGCACACAATTCATCAGTAACAAAGGTTATTCCTCCGCCTGCATCTGTTGTTTTAAGTGTGCCGGAATACATATTATCATCAAATCCAATAGTCACAAATTGCGGTACCTGCGATGGCTTCAATCCCCCGGGCGGATCTTGTGAAGGCGGTACATTATCCTGATAAGTATAATTCTGTAATCCGAAACAGAGAGTAGCTACACTGATAACGATTGTGATAACTTTTATAAGAGGTGTTTGCAAATTACCCACAATTCACTCTCCTTATAAATATGGCGGTTAAACTAATATTAAACGTGAGCATTTCTATTATATATAATACTCTTTTTTATTCAATTTTTCTATGCAAAACACCTGTTTTTTCTTATCAAAAAAATCCTCAACCGCATTTCTGCTCCCTATCCTGTAATCGTTAGTCTGGAATACAGGGGTGCAGGTAGAATATTTTATTATTCTGCAATTTATGATTGATTGTTTTTGGCCTGAAATGTACTATTTATAATAATATCTATAACTATACTAATTAAAGAAAGTTACCGTTATACTCCAAGGAGTTCGTGCCATGCCTTACGATCTTGAAACGGTTGTAAAACTGCTTGAAGATACTATACCTTCAATGTCACCAACCGCTTCGAAAGTGATGCAGTTGGCTAATAATATCAATACTCCGCCGCCGGAATTGACAAAAGTTATCAAGCTTGATCCGGTATTATCAGCCAAGGTATTAAAACTGGTTAACTCCTCTTATTTTGCTTTACCGAATGAAATTGTATCGCTCGAAAAAGCGGTTATCATGCTGGGCCTGAATACCATTAAGAATCTCGCACTCAGTGCGGCAACCCTGTCGCAGATGGAGGGAAAATCGCTCCTCGACAATTTTGACGCCAACGGCTTCTGGAAACATTCGCTCGCGGTCGGGGTGACAGCCAAGCTGATCGCGCAGAAACGGAATATTGACAAAAAGATTATTGAAGATTATTTCATCGCCGGCCTGTTACATGATCTTGGTATATTGGTCGAAGCGAAGATTTTTCCGGAGGAATTTCAACGCATTCTCCTATCTATTGAAAGTATCAGTATCCTTGATGCAGAAGAGGTTATTCTTGATGGCCTGTCTCACTGCAGTATCGGTAAAGCACTGGCTGAAAAATGGGCCCTCTCGGAGGAGCTGAGCAATGTGTTACTCGGGCATCACGCCCCGTTTGATCAGGGTGAGCCATCCGAGTTGACCCTGAGTGTTTATCTCGCAAACATTATCTGTAAAAATAATGCCGTTGGATTGGTGCTTGACAAACCGCCAATCGAGGCAGATTCGAGAGCCTATGAAAAGCTCGGTATCGAAGCATCGATTGAAAGTGGAATTCTCGAAGTTCTCGAACCTGAAATTGTAAAAGCAACGGAGTTTTTAAAAGTATGAAAATTAAATACTGGGGTGTCAGAGGATCGATTGCCGCACCCGGCAAGGATACGGTTGTCTACGGCGGTAATACGGCCTGCGTATCGGTTGAACTGGATGATACGCTCCTTATTTTTGATGCGGGTACCGGGATTCGTGTCTGTGGAAACTACCTGCTTTCAAAGGGTAAAAGTATAACCGGTTCGGTGTTTATCTCGCATACCCACTGGGACCATATTCAGGGTTTCCCCTTCTTTGTGCCGGCGTATATTCCAGGCAATACATTCACCCTGTACGGCCCACCGTCGGATGTGCAGAACCAGAGTCTCAAACAGATCATGGAATTCCAGACCAGCTATGAATACTTCCCCATCAGCCTCTCCCAACTGGGAGCGACGATCAACTATGTTGATTGTAAAGAAGGTAAAATTGAGATTGACGGATTGGAAATGTATTCCTGCCGCATAAACCATCCGGTGGCCTGCCTTGCGTATAAGGTTGTATACAACGGAAAGACTTTTATTTATGGCGGCGATCACGAACCGTTCAGGAATATCTACCGCGACTCTGACGCCGGTGCCGATATGGACGAGGATTTTCTGAAAGAGCTCGATCAGAACGCTGAGGAGCAGAATAAAAAAATCATGGAGTTCTGCAAAAATGCGGATGTTGTCTCCTGGGACGGCCAGTATACCGATGAAGAATATGAAGCAAAAAAAGGCTGGGGCCACAGCTCATTCAGCGTAGACCTTGAACTGGCTGAAAAAGCCGGTATTAAACATATTATTCTTACCCACCATGAACCCATGAACTCCGACGAAAAACTCGCCGGGTATGAAGCTGATATGAAAACACGTGCCGGTAAAAAGGGATTTAAGCTTGATTTTGCTAAGGAAGGATTGGAGATAGAATTATAACTCTTTTTCCTGATAGGAACCTTCGTTTTTAAACCGCCAAATTGGGTAGAATGATATCCGTAATAAATTGTCATATCGGTTAATTACCAGCCATTATTTTAAGATACTGTTTTTGTTTTTATTTACTTTATGGTATTTTTTCAATGAAATGGGTTAATACTATTGTAAGATGTGTAAATGAAGAATGAGGTATTTAAATCTAACAACGCAAATGCACTTACATGATATTAAGTGATTTGCATGGTTATCCCTGAAAATAAATATGAAAGCCCCTGGATAACATTATGTAGAAGCAGAAAGGTCACTTCCATGCCCTTCTGCTTAACATACTGTTATCGCTAATTCACCATGAATAACTTCAAAAAATCATTCTTACTCGATCCCAATATCATATTTCTCAATCACGGCTCCTATGGCGCCTGTCCGAAACCGGTGTTTGAAGAGTATCAGCAGTGGCAGCGTAAATTGGAGATGCAGCCTCTGCACTTTTTCAATGAAATATTATTACCAGCGTTGCATAAAGCACGGCAAAAACTTGCAAAGCATATTCATGCTCCGGAAGATTCGATTGTTTTTATACCCAACGCAACCTTTGGAATAAATGCCATTGCCAGGTCACTCTCCCTCAGCAATGGTGATGAAATACTCGGTACTGATCACGAGTATGGTGCATGCGATAAAACCTGGCAGTTTATCTGTAATAAAACTGGTGCACAGTATAAAAAGTGTCCTATTCAGATTCCGCTTATTTCAAACGAATTATTTATTGACCAATTCTGGGGCGCAGTTACCGACCGGACAAAAGTAATTTTCCTCAGTCATATAACTTCATCGACCGCACACCTTTTTCCCATAAAGGAAATTTGTGCACGCGCTCATGACGCACAGATCATAACTGTCATTGATGGTGCACATGCATTGGGACAGGTCTCCCTTAATTTACAGGACATCGGTGCTGACTTTTATACCAGCAACGCACACAAATGGCTCTGTGCGCCAAAAGGGGCGGCATTTCTATATGCGCGGGAAGAGATGCAGCGTTATATGGAACCCCTTATCGTGAGCTGGGGCTGGGGTGATGAGCGGCAATTCACAACCGGATCAGATTTTCTCGATTATTATCAGTGGACCGGTACCAATGACTATTCAGCCTATCTCAGTGTTCCGGCCGCGATACAGTTCCAGGAAGAAAATAACTGGCCTGAAGTACGAAAAGAATGTCACTGTCTGCTCAGCAATGCTTTAAAGTCTATTGAAGAGTCCACTCCCTGTACTTCGTTATATAACGATGAATCTTTTTACTGTCAGATGGCAATTACCCGGTTGCCGAGGCTTGAAAATCCGGACACATTTAAAAGATTATTATATACTAAGTATAGAATTGAAATACCCGTAATTTCATGGAATGATTTACACCTGCTTCGCCTTGCTATACAATGTTATAACACACAATCAGATATAGAAAATCTTATAACCGCTTTACACGATTTATTATAACGGGAAGTATTCATCGTCCCGGTTAAATGATTATATTATCAGTATGCGCAACAGACCGGAACAACTTATAATCCGCCCTCCCAGTGAATGGCGTAGCATACTCATCCGCTCAACGCGAGGATGTAACTGGAACCGGTGTAAATTCTGCGGGATATATACCGCTCTTGGTGAACCTGAATATTCCATCAGGCCGGTTGAAGATGTTAAACAGGATATTGACTGGTATGCCGAACGTCAGAGCAATCTTGACACGGCCTTTCTCGGTGATGCCGATCCCCTGAGCCGACCTTTCGAAGAAAGTGTTGAAATCATTCGATATCTTCGTGAGAGGCTCCCCCACCTGAAACGCGTTTCAGCATACGCCAGATCATCGACATTATTTAAATCCGGTTATAATAATTTAAAACAGTTAAAAGAAGCCGGACTTGATCGGATTCATACCGGACTGGAATCAGGTAATAAGGAAATATTGAAATTCCAGATCAAAGGGCAGTCACCAAAATTACTCGTGCAGACAGGGCAATGGATAAAACAGGCCGGGCTGGAACTCTCTTACTACGTTCTGCTTGGTCTGGGAGGCAGTGATAAGTGGAAACCACATATTGAAGATTCAGCCGTGATACTCAATCAGACCGACCCTGATTTCATCAGGATCCGGCGGTTATGGATATACCGCAGCAACAGAGGACTGCCGGATAACGAGTCGCCTTTATGGAAGGATATTCGCAGTGGTACTTTTAAACCCCAGACTCCCGAAGGTACTGTTATAGAGTTGAAGAGTCTGATAGAAAAACTGGATGGTATCCACAGCACGATTGTATGTGATCATTCCAATAATTATATGAGAGTTAAAGGGATACTGCCTGATGATAAGCAGAGAATGCTCGATGAAATTGATGAATTCTTACACATGCCGGAAGAGACCAGAAAAATGCATTACGAAATGGTTGGTTCTGAGATTTAGAAGGGAAATTACACTTGATTGAGGAATTCTTCAAGACTGGTAGCGTTATTAAGAGCGATCTTTAAATTTACTATATCTTCCTTACTGATTTCACGTTTACGGGCAGGTCGGCCAATAAGGAGCTTTTCATACTCCTCTTTCATGGCTTTTTCAAGCATCAGGTGTAATTCTTCCATTAAATTGCGTTCTTTCATCCTGACCCGCTTTATAAATTCTGAAAAACTCTCTATTAAATATTTAGCAATTAGTATACCAACAATATAACTTATTGTTTTGAAATTCAAAGTACTTTTTTTAAAAATCCGGCAAGAAACCTATCAGGGAATAATTGACAAATGTGTACTATTATCCATAATTCAGGCAAAATTACACAACAGGAGCATAAAACAACCTAACACTTTACTTGTTAATGAATTATGATAAACAGGTAAGGTGCTACAGGAGGTAAATAATATAAAAGAGGCATTGAAGCAATAAAGTGGGAAAAATTTCAGAAGCAGGCATCTCTCCAAAACTCGATTGCACAATTACTTAAAGTAATCAGGTTACATTTTCCTCTTTTTTTGTTTCAACCAAAGGTTTCTCCGGGACAAGATACCAGCCTGCAAGATAGGCGATAACCAATGGAAATACCTGGGTTATTACACACAAAAAAACAGCGGCAATCCGAACAATGTTGGGATCAAAATTATAAATCTCCCCTATCCCGGCACATATTCCGGCAATCTTCTTCTTTTCAGGATCAGTAACACGATAAAGCTTTTTCATAACCACCTCACACATTTAAGGTATAATAGTTATCCAATAATTATCTGTACATTAAATATATCTTAAGCGTTCACAGAACGGAGAAATTGCGATGTCCTGAGCTTGTCGAAGGGGAAACTTGAAATTTGAAATTTTAAATTCGGTATTCATGCTTTTGTACTATTTATATACAAGTTTCATGTTTTTCCCCAATTTCTACACAAAAAGTGTATAACTCAAGTTGGAAGTGCACTAAAG
>CBDVBE010000162.1:0-13348 GCA_965372145.1 uncultured bacterium
GTAGTAACCCGCATCATGCATGGAATCTTATACAAAGGAGTTGTTCATGTCTGATTTTTTTAAACAACTTATCGCCCAGTTATCCGCAGTTTGGCAGAGACTTTCCACACAGCAGAAAATTATTACTGCATCACTTGTCGGGTTCACCATGCTTGGTTTATTGATGCTTATGCTCTGGTCACGCGGCTCGTCAACAGCAACGGGATTCAAGAGATTGTATTCCGACATGGATATTGAAGAAGCTGCTGTCATTACCGAAAAGTTGGATCAGGCAGGATATAAGTATAAACTTGGAGAGGGTGGTAAAACAATATTTGTGGAATCAAAGAAAATTTATGAGATACGCATGGCGCTTGCACGTGAAGGGCTTCCGGCATCTCACAGTATCGGGTATGAACTTTTTGACAAAACAAATATCGGCGTCACTGATTTTGTACAGAAGTTGAATGCGAAACGTGCTCTGGAAGGCGAATTACAGCGGACGGTTGAAGGACTGGATGAAGTGAAGGCTGCCCGGATACATATTGCAATTCCTGAACAGAGTATTTTCCTTGAACGGCGGAAGGATCCGACCGCATCAGTGGTGATTAAGATGATCCCGGGAAAAACACTCGTAAAACAACAGATTAAGGGCATTACCCATCTTGTCTCGTCAAGTGTTGAGGGCTTGAAAGCTACTAATATCTCCATTGTTGATTTTAACGGCAGGCTCCTCTCAAATCCATACGGGGATGACGAGACTGCGCTTGCCAGTTCACGCAATCTTGAGTTACAGCACAATGTTGAAAAGATCATGGAAAACAAGGTTAACAGCCTCCTCGAGGAGGTATTGGGGCCGGGAAAAACCACGATACAGGTTGCGGTCGACCTTGATTTTGACCAGGTGGAAAAAACCATGGAGAAGTTCGATCCGGAAAGCCGCGTCGTACGGTCGGAAGAACGCAGTGATGAAAATGTCAAGAATGCACCTGATGGTGACCAGCAGCAGGAACGTTCCCTGACAAATTATGAAATCGATAAAACCGTTGAGCACATTATACAGGAAGTCGGAAACATTAAACGCCTGACGATATCAGTGGCAGTTGACGGGCGGGATAAACAGAATGAAGAGGGAGAGTATGTCTATGAGCCGCGCACTGCTGAAGAGTTGTCGAATATTGAAGATATTGTCAAGAATGCAGTCGGCTATGATTTGGCCCGCGGTGACCAGATAACCGTTGCCAGTATGAAATTCGATAATGAATATCTACGCAAGCAGCAGGAAGAGATGCTCAAACAGGAGCAATGGGCTTTCCGCCTGATGATCGTCAAGTATGTCATTGCGTTAGTTATTGCGGTTATGGTCATTTTATTGCTCCGCTATTTTGCCAAGACACTTGCTGAAGCAATGAATCCTCCAATACCACAGGTTGAAATCGGGGCTGCTGAAGAAGAGGTGCCAATTGAAGTGCCGGAAGATCTGCGGAGAAGCAATGAACTGCTTGAACGGGTTGAAATGATGACACAACAGGAACCGGTCAATATTGCCGCGGTAATTCGCCAATGGCTCATGCAACCGGGTGGAACGAAAAAGTAATGCAGGTTGAAAAATAATCTACAGCACCGTACAATTAAATGGTAGCCGTTCACGGCTTGAAATTGGCAATTAGAAATTTGAAATTGGGGAAAACATGAAACTTGTATATGAATTGGATGTTTAGAAGTAACCGTTCACGGGTTCAGTGTTGAAATCCAAAATCTCGTGTCCTCCAAAGCTTTATTGAAGGAGGGAAAATTTCAAGTTTCCCCTTCGACAAGCTCAGGACTTCGCAATTTCAGCGTTCTGTGAACGCTTACAGATAATTCAATACTGTATAGAATACAGTACCATGTCAGAATTAATCAAAGAGAAGTGCTATGCCAGGTGGTTTTTATAAAGACAAATATGGGGACGAGAAAGTAAAGACGGCAGTAAAGACCAATACTGAAGGTATTCCCGGGCCAAAGAAAGCTGCTATAGTGATGGTGGCACTTGGTTCAAAGGCCTCTTCAGAGATTTTTAAGAATCTTGAAGAACTCGAAGTCGAAATGTTGACAACAGAGATTGCACGTCTGGATAATGTCTCTTCTGAAATACGCGAAGCGGTGCTGGAAGAATTCCATAATCTCGCCATGGCGCATCAGTTTATTGCGCAAGGTGGGGTGGAATATGCCAAGGAGATACTTGAGAAGGCATTAGGGCCACGGAAGGCTAAGGAGATAATGGAGAAAGTCGAGCAGAGCATCAGAACGACCGGATTCAATCTCCTGGAAAACGTGGACCCGAAACAACTGGTTAATTTTATCCAGAAAGAACATCCGCAGACAATAGCCCTGCTCCTGGCGCATATGGAACCGATACATGCCGCACCGATAATTTCAGCCTTGCCGCAGGAACTCCAGGTGGATGTTGCAACACGGATAGCAACAATGGAGAGTATATCACCCGAGACCCTTGACCAGGTTGAAGAGGTCCTTGTGGATCAGGTAAAAGCTCTCTTTGGTGGTGATGTGTCTGAGATAGGTGGTGTAAAAGCGGTCGCTGAGATGCTTAACAGTGTTGACCGCGGTGCTGAGAAGAATATTCTGGGTAATCTTGAGAGAGAAAATCCGGAACTTGCTACTGAAATTAAGAATCTGATGTTTGTGTTTGAAGATGTTATGCTGCTCGATGATCGTTCAATGCAGCGCGTCCTGAAGGAAATTGACACCAAAGAACTCGCCATGGCTCTTAAAGGTGCCTCTGAGGAACTCCAGGAGAAATTCTTCAGAAATATGTCATCCCGTGCTAGTGAAATGATAAAAGAAGACATGGAATACATGGGACCAATTCGATTGAAGGATGTTGAAGAGGTACAGCAGCGTATCGTTGATGTCATCCGCCGTCTTGAAGAGGATGGTGAGAGTATCATATCCGGCCGTGGCGGTGAGGAAGATATTGTTGTTTAGAATGAAGTAGTAGGCGTTCACGGCTTGAAATTGGAAATTGGAAATTGGGGAAAAACATGAAGCGTTCTGTGAACGCTTACGAATAAAGTAGTAGCCGGAATCCTGAATTCGGCACTCTGGATTATAGGAAATTATTTATACTAAAAGCATAACATTATGTAAGAACGGATAGGCCACTATCATGTCCTCCCGTTCAACATACTGTTAAGGGAATCGCATGCCTGAAGAAGTAATTTCACCGAAAAATCTATCAGATCTGGTTGATCACATAATGAAATCGAAGGATCCGGCTACAGTGGGATTGCGCCGGATTCTAAAAAAGAAATCCGATCAGGGCAAGGACTTCCCTTTACAGAGTCATACCCTGGAAGAATTCTCTACAAAAGATTCCTCCGGTAAAGTTTTCAGCGATAATGAAAAACGGTTAATGGAATTGGAGAAAGAGGTCCTCCAAATGAAAAATACAATCGCTGAACAGAAGAAAAATACTGAACAGGCGGTAGAAGAAGCACACCAGAGAGGGCTGGAAGAGGGTATTAAGCAAGGTGAGGAAGCTGGACGTGCTCAATCGCAGGCAGTATTTGATCAGCAGTTGAAAACCATTGAAGAACGACTGGTTTCACTTTTTGACTCTATCAGAGAATCACGAAAAGCACTCTATCAGGAAGCGCATAGAGATATTCTTGATCTCTGTATCATAATGGTCCGTAAAATAATAAATACCGAATTGTCAATTAATCCTGAGATTGTACTGCTGGTCATTAAGAAAGCACTGACGTTTATAGCCGATCGTCAGGAATTTGTGGTGAGAGTATCTCCGGATGATTTGGAAACGGTAACCGGGAAAAAGGATTTCTGGACCTCTATTTCAGATCGGCTCAATGCTATTACTGTCGAACAGGATGAGCGGATAGAGAAAGGTGGATGTATTGTTGAGTCGAATACCGGTATTACCGATGCCCGGATTCCAGTACAAATCGGAGAGTTGATTGAAGTTATTGATTCAACATGGGATAATCTGGTGACATCGGGAAGTATACAAGTAGATGACGAAACCGGAGGCGTTCCCCTTCAAAGCGAACAGGCTGAGCAACCGATTGAGAATGAACAGGTATCTGAATCTATGAAAGATGTAACTCAGCTTGTTGAGAAAGATCAGATGCCGATATCAGAGGAAGAAACACTTATGCCTGTTGAGGATGAACAGGTCCCGGTATCACATGAAAAAACGGCCGATACTATTTCCGAGAAATCGGTAAGCGTAGAAGCTGAAGAAACGGAAACAATGCCTGAACAGGTTGATAATAGTGATCCTCCGGATTTTCGGCAGGATTCGGATAAAAATCCGGAGCCAATAGAATAAATTACGTTGATGTAACTAAAACAGGGGCTTAACACAGTTAAGCCCCTGTGTGTGAAAAGATATAAAAAAGAAAAGTACTTGAGCGTTATGAGTATCCAGACAAAATTTACTCCCTTTACCAGCGCGATAAAGCATGCTGAGCCGATTCGCGTTCACGGAAAAATAACGGAAGTCATCGGACTCCTTATCGAATCAACCGGTCCGGCAGCGTCAGTTGGTGATGTATGCACAATTGAACATAACGATTCGGTTATCGCACATGCTGAGGTTGTTGGATTTCGCAAAGAACGCACCTTACTCATGGCCTTAGGGCCTTTAGAGGGGATTCGTCCCGGCTTTACCGTGGTGAGTACCAAGAGGCCACTTATGGTACCGGTCGGGCGCAACCTGCTCGGCAGGATAATCGACGGACTGGGTAACCCAATTGACGGTAAGGGCGGTCTGATAGCGGAAGCTTCACGCCCGACATTTTCACAGGTGCCGAATCCACTGCACCGTAAACGTATCACTGAACATTTTGAAACCGGTATACGTTCGATTGACAGCCTGCTGACCCTCGGCAAAGGGCAGCGAATGGGTATATTCAGCGGCAGTGGTATCGGTAAAAGTATACTGCTGGGAATGATGGCCAAGAACTGTAAATCCGACGTCAATGTGATTGCGTTAGTCGGCGAACGCGGCAGGGAAGTACGTGAATTCCTGGAGCGTGATCTTGGAGAGGAAGGCCTGAAACGGTCTGTTGTGATAGTTGCAACCTCTGATCAACCTGCACTTATCCGGATGAAAGGCGCTATGATCGCTGCTGCTATAGCCGAGTATTTCCGGGATAAAGGAAAGGATGTGCTTTTTCTCTGCGATTCAATAACCCGTCTGGCCACAGCACAGCGTGAAATAGGCCTTGCAATTGGAGAACCGCCTGCCACAAAAGGATATACCCCATCGGTTTTTTCAATGCTTCCAAAGTTCCTTGAACGAGCGGGAACTTCCAGTAAAGGTACCATAACCGGCCTGTTTACCGTGCTGGTTGAAGGCGATGATCTCGATGAACCGATATCCGATGCAGCACGAAGTGTTCTTGACGGCCACATTGTTCTTTCCCGTGAACTGGCCACCCGGAATCACTATCCGGCAGTTGATATTCTTCAGAGTATTTCCCGATGTCAGCCTGATGTCGTTACCAGTGAGCATATGGACCTTGTCGGTGCGATTAAGAATCTTCTTGCTGCCTATAAAGAAAATGAAGATCTAATACAGATAGGGGCGTATGCATCGGGAAGCAATCATCGTGTCGATAGTGCAATAAAGATCCATGAACCGATCATGCGGTTCCTGCGACAGAACAGGGATGACAGGGTTGATTATGCGGAGAGTTTTAAAGAACTCCAGTCAATAAAAAATCTTGTAGGAGACGTTAACCGATGAAACGGTTCAGTTTCTCCCTTGAAGCACTCCTGGAAATGCGGAAGCGCGATGAGGAAGCGGTGAAGCTCGAGTTAGCCCGAAAAAATCAGGAAATACATCAGGCACAGCAGGAATTGGTGGGGTTCGAAAAGTCGCTAAAGCAACTGCAGGAAGAGCAGAAGAAGACACGTGAAACGGTAACTGATATTCTGCCGTTAAAATATTCTGTTTCATACCGGAATAAACTGAAACTTGACATGCTGAAAAAAGGACAGGATATTTTTGATTTGCAGAACCAGCGTGGTGATATACGGCAGCGATTAGTACGGGCAACGCAACGGAAACGGGCGATAGAATTGATACGAGAAAAACAGTACCGGGAATGGTTAAAGGAAAATAAACTCAGGGAACAGGTGTTCATTGATGATGTTTCCCAGCAGGGATTTATCCGCAAAAGGAAGAATGCTAAAAAAACCTCTGCGGCGTGATTCTTTATTTTGTTTACTGATTTTGTATGCACTGTGTGTGCGTGCCGGTGAAATCGTTATTTCTGATTTCAGCAATGTCAGTGACAGTACGAATGTATTGATATTTCCCTCCTATATCCAGATAGAGCCGCGAGATACCTTGTACATTTCCCTATTCGTTGATGAAAAATTAACCGATAACACCGTTACTTATTCATACAGTACCGATGTAGTTGTTTCCATTGGTGATACCATGTGTTTTTTCTGGAGTGAGTATAATGGTTTAACCCACCGGGGATATCGCAGAAATGTGGTAGTGACTCAGTTCGGGGCAACAAAATTGGCACAGGAACCGATAACTGCCAGTTCAGCTAACCTGATGCAGTCTCTGCATGCTGCGCGTGGAACTACTCCTGGTAACTTAGTTACCTCTTTGTATACAAGTTCTTATATGCATGCAACCATTGGTATAGACAGTTTGAAATTTTCAGGTAATGCAAATAATTCTATCTGCCATGTTGCAAATGATACCTTTTGTATTGTGTACAAAAACGGGAATGCGAAACTTGAAATGCGGAAAGTCGAATTGAGCGGTTCGAACATTGATTTTGCTGATAGTGATATTCTTCCGGATAAAATACTGCTTAACAATGGACTTGGCCCTGCCGGTAATTTTTCGAATTCCTCGGTTGCGGTTGACAGTTCAGGCAACATATTTATCATGTTGACACGCGGAGGGACTATACTTCAGAAAAATCTGGAGTATTTAATCACGAATACTGACTATGACATCCATGAAACGGGCAGTGTAGAAAATGACATCAGTTTGAATTCAACTACAATTCTTTATGATGATGCGCCGGTGGTTTCCTATGCTGACGGGAAATTTGCTGCGGTGTACTGGAAATCACCGGGAACTATTTATCTCTATGATGTCACGGTGTCGGGTAACCCGCCATCTGTTACAGCATCTTCTGAACCACAGATTGTTACCGGCAGTACCTGTCGCGCACCGACAATAGCGACAAATGGCAAAAAATTATTACTAGTATGGAAAAACATTACATCACAGAAAATTGAGGGGAAACTCTATTCAATAGATAACGGCAGTATTATCATGGCGCCAACACCTCCAACAAAGGTGTATTCTTCATCAGTAGTCGGGGACCACGGCCCGGAACTCAATGCGGTTATAAATGAAAAAGACAATATCGCATTATCGTGGAGGCAGAATGACAGTGCAGTCGGCTGTATCTGGGGTGCTAGGGGGATTATGTATCCTACCGGCCAATGGATATCTGCTGTTGAATCACTGAATGTGGAAGCCATCGATTCACTTGTTTTTCAGCCTGGTGCTATCGATACAACACTCTATGGAGGGACTGTTACGTGTTCCCTGCAGACAGGGCCGACTACAAATCCGGCAGCAGGCTGGACCTCGTGGATGGCACTTGCTGATTCTGCAATACTGGATCAAAATACGTTGAGTATGAATAAATATTTCCGGCTTAAAGCCGATTTCTCGCGTAATCCGATTGATACCATTAAAACACCTCTTTTCAACGAAGCTACGATACGATGGAACCTGAAGCCCCGTTTGTCATCGCTCGATTCTATAAAAGTAAATGGAACTCTGGTGAGCGGATTTACCGGATTTACCGATACGATCGATATTATTTCTCATACTGATACTATTTATTGTTATGGCACCGTGCACGATGGCGATATAAATGATACTATATACGCTGAGATTCCCTGGGATATGCAGCCTGACCTGGCTAAGGATACCCTGGCTGCCGGAAGTATAGATCGTGTTGCCCGGATGCGATTAAATGCCGATATCGTATGGGATACCATCTATACCCATTCGGTTTATGCACATGATGACCACCGGTGGAGTGCTGTTTCCAACTGGTTTGCGGTACGGGCGCGGAAAGCTGCGCCGGTTATTACCCAGGTTATGTATGATGGTGCAGTTATTCCGGATAGTGGTACTGCCGCAATAGTTATCGGTAAGCCTTCCACGGTAACCGTCACAATTGAACGTCCCCGGATTGTCGCCTGGAATCCGCTGACCTTTCAGTTTAAAACCCTCAATTTTGACACGAGTTTTACCACCGATGATTCTCTGCTCTTTCCACCTGCTTCTGATGATATGATGATGTGGGTTATTGTCTCTGACGCATATGGGGCACGGGACACCTCACTGATACGCTTTAATTATCCTGAATACTCAACCGACACTATCAATAATCCAGGCTATTCGCTTGCGGTAAACAAACTGGCGGACACCTTGTCATTTATCCTCGGCAAGGACAGCAGCGATACGGTGTATCTGCCTGCAAAGAATACCGGCAATGACACGCTGACTATTGATTCGATTTTCTTTACCGGCAGTAGTGTTGCCTGGCTGCATCTCGGTGTGCCGCAGGATACCGGCACAGTATTTTTTGATTCTCTTACTGTCGGGACCACTATCAGCACGGTGAACATTCTACCTGATTCATCGAAATCACTTGTCTTTATTATTGATGCAGCTAATTTAACCGGTGATAATGTTGTGTACGATACGATAATTTTATATCTGAACGATCCATTGTATCCTGTTGATACGATACCGGTAAAACTGGAGTACAATGATCTCCCGGTATTGACCGGATTTTCGATTACTTTTAAAGCGGGTACTCCCTATTGGGAAACGCTGCAGAAAAAACGGGAAGCAGAAAACCGGTATGTGTTTCCACCCCACGCGCAATTGCAGCTCAATTTTTCGGAGCCGATGGATTCCAGCTCTGCCTTTGGGAAGACATTTGCGTACAGTATTCTGGAATATATTCATACGGGCATTATCGATACAATTTCATACCGGCAGATCTGGTCAAATAATTACACCACGCTTAATCTGGCACCCCGGTGCACCATTGCCAGTGATTACTTCAATGGCCTGCTTCCTCCCACGGGAACGTATATACCTACGGATACTATAGCGGTAACAATACTTTCTGATCTGCAGGATCAGGCGACGACACCAAGCAGTCCTAATTATCTTGATCTGAACACTGATTTTGTCAACGACTCAGGTCTGGATACGACCTTTAATCTTCGCGTTGACCGTATACATTTTACCCTTGATAGTGTTACACCAAAGGTGTCGGCAATTGGTGTGACTCCGACCGATTCGATTATACTCTACTTTTCCTCACCGATTCTTGACAGTACTGTTGATTTTTCCTCAGATAATAATCGGAGCCTGCTGATTACCACAAAGTATAACTCATATATCGATTCAACGAAACAGGTTTTATTTGACAGGGTCTACATAGACGGGAGCCGGGCTATATTCAAACCGAAAAAACAGTTTTTCTATGGTGATAGTGTGTATTGCTATTACCGTGGTGTGTGCGCACGTGATTCATTGGGTTACTCAATTGATAAGAATCTGAATGGTATACCAATAGGTTTTTTTGATTCCGCTTCCACCGAGGATGATTATTTCTGGTCATTTAAAGTTGGTGAGATCGCTAATGACTCGGTTATTCCAGACAGCGGTGCAACAGGAGTAGCACTGACCACACCGATCACCCTGATCTTTTCCGCGCCGCTGTTTAAGGGAACAATCGACACGGCACTCACCGGGAATCGCAGCCTGCTGGTAACATCACGATATAGTGAGGGGTTGCCGATTAATTTCGATAGTGTAACGGTAGGAACCAACCAGGCAACTTTCTATCTTAACCGCCGTCTCTTTTACTCAGATAGTGTTCATTGTAATTTTACCGGGTTGTTGACAAAAGACACATCACAGTTCTCTGTCGATCTTGGAACCGACACTATACATACGACCAACATTGCGGCGAAATCGTGGTTTTTCACTATTCGGGAACTTGCACTTGAATCGGTAAGCCCGGATAGTGCTTCATCGGATGCAAGTATCCATGCACCGGTGAGCATGACATTTACCGGCCCTATCTCTCCGATGATATTCGATACGACAAGTGATGCGGACAGTAACCGCAGCTTTTATATGACGACCACGTTTACCGGCGGCGAACGTCTTCCAATAAGTCGGCTCTCTTTCTCCTATGACAGTACATCGGTAACCATTTATCCTATCAAAGCATATTTCAGTTATGACAGTATTTTCTGTAACTTTTTTGGGTTTGTGAAGGATTACAGCTATAATTCCATTGTAACTCTGGTTCCTAATGATACCAGTGCATTAATTGGAGCCTATTCATGGTATTTTTTAACAGGTGATAAAGGATTTTATACCTATCCGAATCCATTTAAACCGGGAAGCAATTCGCGCCATCGAGCACTTGGTGGAATCTGGTTTAAAAACCTCCATGCCATAAAAAAACGTGGCTCGGTTAATACGGTAAAGATAATCGTTTATAATATGAATACGCACCCGCTTTTTGAATCCGGCTACATACGATTTACTGAAGATAATCCTGACCTCAAGCCGGAATGGTTCTGGAATACGAAGAACAACAGGGGAGTGCCAATTGCATCGGGTGTCTATTTTTATGCAATCTATGATACAAAGAAAAAGGTGATATTAAAAGGTAAGATATTAATAGTAAGATAAAAAAAGAATGGTTTCAGTGTATCGAAGTAGTTGAAAATAAAAACAGCTGTCATTCCGGTTATATCCGGACTCCCACAGCTGTTTTTTAATATTTTCCTGGTATTATGCGCTATTTTACACTTGTAAACCGTTTCTGAATAACCTCATTTCCCGCTTCCAATCGAACGATATACATACCGGAGCTTGTTGGCTGCCACGTATGATTGCTGATGGTTTTTGAACCGTGTTGCTTCCAGCAGAGCTTGCCAAGAGCAGAATATACTGAAAGAGTGTGTTGCGGTGCCTTTTTAACTGAAAACAGGACATTTTTTCCTATAGTATTAATGAAGAGCTGTGCTGAATTATTTCCTCCTTGAATTTTATTTAAAATGCTTGTCGGAGAATCCCATATTGCCTCAACAGCATCAATGGCGCATCTGCCGTCAATCCGGATATAGCGGGCATTATCCAGATTCCCATCCTCGAGATCAAATTCCTGTGTGCCGGTTCCACTGCCGAGTTCTTTCCACGACCCCCAAACTTCCTGGCTTGCATAGAACGTATAATTTGCACCGGAACCGGTAGCATGTACTTTGAAATCACTTCCGTTGATGTTTTTAATCGCGTACTGCATATCGAAATCAATTGCACTGCCGCTGTTTAAAGTAAAACTGCTGTTATCATTCGGTCCTAACGCATCCGGGGTTACTCCGGAGCCAACTTCTGTAAAGGTTACTTTATACGCCCAGGTACTTCTTCCTTCATTATTAGGCTCTAATACGATATCCTTTACCGTGGCCTGCTTGTTCTGTATCGATACATTGCTGATCGTTGTTGATTGATACCCATTGGCAAAAACATCAATAGTGTATGAGCCTGAGCTAAGGTATTTATGATAATCACCGCCGGTCGGGTCTGAATAGCAGGGGAAGTAATCATTGACAGAGATAACTGCAGCCACTTTATCACGGGTTACCGCATTCGTGACCGTACCTTCTACCCCGTATCCGGCATACTCAATCATTGTTTTCATGGCTTCTACATTTTTGTTATAATACCCCATGATATCACTGGGGGCTTTGTTAACGGATATTTCCATAGTAATAGTGAGGGTCCCAGCCGCGCCATAGGTCCATTCAATTGTTTCACCGGTGGTCTGATAATCGTGATAGGACTGTACTATTCTCATTGAACCGTATCCGGCGGCATCCTCATAAACGCCGGCCATTTCAAGATGTAAATCTTTATCAGGGATCGCTGTGGAAACCCGGCACCAGGGATAGAGTAACGCTATCATACCGCTGTGATAGGTGATCTGAAGTGCGAATTGGTTGTCCAGACAGCAATCACGGACACCGCGTGTTTCAGGCTGTGCAAAGCCGTTGGTTGCCATATAGCCGTAGTTACGGTTACAATCAACACCATTCGAGTTGTAGCGGGTATTTTTTACCCGGCCATCAGGATTTACCATAACAAAAATCCATATCTCGCGGTCGTCAATTAAGGCAGTCGTTCTGGTATCTTTTCCATACTGGGATAATAATTCTTCAGCGAACATGATAGCATTTTCAGGCCCGCCGACCTCGTTTCCATGAATTCCGGCATCAAACATGATCTCTGGTTCAGGTTCATCGGTTTTCACATTATCACTTATTTTCAAAGCTGAAAGGTCCCTCCCGTCAACAGATTTCACATCAGAAACCCATTTCAAGCAGAGATCGGGATATTCTGAAACGAGATCATCCATTCTCTTGAAAATTTCATCAGTGGAAGTATATCCCTGTTTTGTGCTCCAAAATTTTCTTGAGTATTCATTCAGATTTTCGACAACTATTTCATAGTCAAGAGGAATGTTTTTAATTCCTTCCAATTCATCCGGTGTGACATACATTCTTCCAACCGCCTCGGCGGTTACATCAGGTGAATAGGCTGCGGCGGGATAGACATCTCCAATGAGATCAAGTGCCTGCAACTGCTGAGCTTCATTCCTGTTTTGTATAAAAACAAGAATTTCCATTTCATCTTTTCTCCAGCCGTCTTCGGCAAAGAGAGAAATGGCGAGTATAGCGAGTAGAATGATGCTGATTAAATGGTTTCTATTCATAATGCCCCTCACTTTTTAAATAATAGCTTTAGAATTGGGAGTTCTGTTTACGATAAATATGGAGTGTTCCATATAGTTGATAATTAAAATAAATTACTACACTTCATTATTCGATTAAAACCCCCGGAATAGGTTTTGCCCCCGAAATATTACTTGATGTAATCAATACTCTATTAGTAGAATATATTAAAAATTAGGGTAACTTCTTTATTTTAATTACTTTGAAAAAAAAATCTGTTCTCATCGTGAGAACATCTATATAAGTAAAAATCACCGTAAGTATTGCCACGAAGACACTAAGGCGCAAAGGATAAAATTAATACTAATGAGTAAGGAGTAGTGGAATGGTGGAATATTAGAGTATTGTTAAAATACAAGAGAAAAAATGTACTACACCCCAGCACTCCAGTACTCCATTTCGCTGCAGTATATCCTTTGTAACTATTCAGGTGATGTGGCTTTCTCGGTGTCATTGC
>CBDVBE010000163.1:0-13337 GCA_965372145.1 uncultured bacterium
GCATTTTTTTCTCCTGAAAAATGACGTCAAAAAGGTTATATGTTCGAATTTTTACTGTTTTGATTTTATTATCTGATAACTCGCGTTTTAAACCGACGGTTATTTTTGATTTTATAGAATCGCTTATTGTATCACTATTCAAGGTAAAAACGCTTGAGCGGAGATCCAACAGTTTTTGTTGCACAAGTTTCTGTTTCTCTCTATCGCGGTCAAATACTTCCAGGACCTGTTCCGTTGCATCTTTTCTATCCCGTTCAAGCTCGTCCTTTGTTTTCTGAATATCAAAAGTAAACGGTGCAATAAAGGTCTCCTTTGAGACATCCCCCTGCTTAGGTAAATCAAAGCTCCGCACCGTCGAGGTATAGGGAAAGAGCAGAATACAGGCAATAGTAGTAACCAATAGAACAATAAATGGCCATGTTATAAATTTTGGCAGCCGTATCCGTTTAGAACCAAACCGTATTGTTATTATAGTGGTTGTATCTTTTATAGAAGAGGTAACAACCGCAGTATTATTTTTTCGATCTTTCGGCATGGTCAGAAATTTCTGTTAATGATTTATTATAAAAAAACTGGCTCGAATCATCACTGATTCAAGCCATTTTTAAATATATAATCAACCGATAAAAATCAATTGTTATTTGTAGATAAAATTAAATTATCTCGGTATATCAAATACCTGCCCAGGAAAAATCAAATCTTGGGCACGAGAATATTTGGATTCTTCCACATTTTGAAGATACCGGTTATATCCCCCATCAATCTGGCCTTTGTTTCCACGATATATTTTTGGCCATTGTGTCGGGTCATCATAGATTTCCGGATATTCTGAAATACGATAGAGACAATCACGCCTTTCAGGTATCAATCTGACCGTATATTGAGAAAGCTTATCAGGCAGATTGGCTTTTACCCGCGCAAGCAGGTCCTCAAGTTCAATAATCTGATCACGTATACGCCATAAATACGAAACCGGTTTTTCTTTGAGCGCATTGATACGCGCTTCCTGTTTTCGAATATCAGCGATACGTTTTAATAATTCCTCCGGAGTAAGGCCTAACAATAATTCCAGCTCTTGTCGAATGGATGCTATTTCATTTTCCGCGTCTATAACATCCTGCTCCGTAATACCCAGGATATCGTACTTTTCCTGAATAACAGCTGCGATGCGCTGATCAATTTCAGCAATCTGCTGTTGAAGGCTTTCGATCTGGGCCTGCTCTTGTGCAATCTGTTCTTTGGCCATTTTTTCACGCTGTAATGCATTTGCCAGCGCAATTTCATATGTCTCCATTGTCATGGTATCATATTCCTCAGGATTCTCCTGGAACCGCCATACAGGATCTGCTGCAAAAGCTGAAACTGTAAATAGACAGCAACACAAGAGTATTAATCCACCATTCTTCATAATTATCCCCCTATACCTTTATTTATTATGTGCTTCCATTTTTTCTTTGAGATCTTCACGTTCTGCTTCATGCTCTATCAGCTCAGCTTCTTTCGAACTCAGCTGACTCTCCAGACCCATACGCTCCTGTCTTAGTTCAGCCAATTTTCTCTCTGCGCTTTCAGCAGCACTTCTCGCCTCTTCGAGTTTGGCTAACTCTCCGTCACTCGGCTTTTTTGTACAACCGGTCATTCCACACATGACAACAAAGGAACCGATTAGTACATATCGGGCAATCCTGTTAAAAGACATCATAGACTTTAAACCTCCTCCTAATTCATTATTTTCCAATTACTTTCTGGAAAAATAAATCGGTGATAATGATTTCCTGACGTTATGATAAATATATAATATAATAGCAATCGAAAACAAGTCAAGAAAAAAGCTTTTACATTAACAATACTAAATTTACATTATTCTATAGTGGTAAGAAGTTAAATATCCCCTCCTATATAATATCGTATACTTTCTACTTATAATGCAAAAAAAAAAAACATTATCCGCACATATTTCTAAATTATTATGATTTATATATTTTACACCATATTGTGTACTATATTTATAGTGTATAAAAAGACACCTTCAAACCGGTAATAACAATCCATAGCATGGACTATATCTCACGCATTCGTAAACGTAAAAAGCGGCAGTTGCTCATTCTTTCCGCATCAAGCATTAACAGCGGGCTTGACGCACTCTATCTTGAAGTACAGGACAATACCTGGCACATTCTCCACAACCAGACCATGCACTATCCGCAATCAATAAAGAGTCTAATAAAAGATATTGACTTCGTTTCCGCCCGGACAATTTCATTACCTGATCTTGCCCTGATAGATAACCTCATGACAACGTTTCTGGCAGAGAGCGCAAAAAAGGTAGTATCCCATATTCCACAATCACGGCGTCATCTCGACGTACTATGCCTGAAAAAATTCTCTCTCTGGCAAGGTTCTATCAATAACCAACAAAAGCCCGGCTATTGGAATGTTGCACTCGGTGATGCTCACTACCTTGCCCGCCATCTAAACACTCCGATACTGACTGACTTTATTCGGCAGGATATGCTTAACCAGGGTACAGGGATCCTGAATACCCTATACGGTAATCGTATTATCAGCCGGAAAGCAGGTGAAACAGCCGTCTTTGTCAATATCGGCCTTATTGCGGATATGGTCGTCATTGATCAGAAGCAGCAGAAAATAATTATCAATTCTGATACCGGTCCGGGTACCTGCCTTATCGATCTGGCAGCGAAGGAGGCCGGCTGCGATCACGGCTTTGACCGTGACGGTTCAGCTGCATCAGCCGGTACCGTTACCACTGAAGTCCTTGAACAATTACTTGAGGATAGCTGGTTTCAACTGCCGTCACCCAAGCGGGGTTTTAGTGATCATTTTAAACAATTGTATCGACACCAGTCTCTCCAGGAACTCTCCCCGGCTGACCGGCTTGCAACCGTTACCGCATTTACCGCACTTGCTATCAGCAACTTTTACAAAAAGGAATTCTCCAATAAAAGAAAACCTGAAACAATCTGGTTGTCAGGCGGCGGTCTAAACAATCTGGCTCTTGTCGACTTTTTAAAAGCCTACTTCACCCCCCTGCCGGTTAAGAGTATTGAAGAATTAGGCATTCCAGGCAATGGCATGATCCCATTATCACTCGGACTGACAGTACAGGGCATGCTGAACCGGCAAAATATTTTTATTGGCCACGACACCCTTCAGGAAAACAGGCAACTGGGCAACTGGATGTTTCCGTAATCAACAAATTAATCATTATATGAAGGCAAGTGAAGAAATACAGTCCTTAAGCAATCAGAGCCTCAGATGTTCATATTGTAAATACCACGTTCCGATTTTTTAATAAAAGAAATAAGTTGTTTAATATCCACATCATTGTTATATAATTCATCCAGTTTAAGTAATGCATCCTTAACGGTCAAACCATCTCTGAAGAGAACTCTAAAAGCACGTTTGATTTTTAACCGCCGTTCACTGTCAAATCCATTTCTTTCAAGGCCAATTTTATTTATATCAACGATCCGTTCTGTGCCGGTACCGCCGGCCGCACACAATGAAAAAGGAATTACGTCCTTTACAATCAGGCTTCGAGCTCCGATAAATGCAAATACACCTATTCTGCAAAACTGGTGCACTGGAGAAAATGCGCCAATACCAACATTGTTTTCAACAACCACATGACCGCCCAGAGTCGCATTATTAGACATAATGACATTATCGCCTACGGCACAATCATGGGCGACATGAGCGTACGCAAGCAGTGCACAGTTACTGCCTATTATTGTAGTACCCGTTGCGGCAGTACCTCGATTAATCGTACAGAACTCACGGATAATTGTATTATCACCGATAGTAAGTGTTGCCTCTTCACCTTTATACTTTAAATCCTGGGCAATCGTACCAACACTTGCACCATGAAAAATCCTGCAGGATTTTCCCAGGGTTGTCTGCCTGCCGATAAATACATGTGATCCGATTTCACAGTCATCACCGATAGCACTATCCTTTTCGATCACTGTAAACGGGCCGATAGAAACATTTTCACCGATCGAAGCACCTGGATCTATTACTGCACTTGAATGAATTACCGAAGACATATATCGTTACACTTTCCTGTAAATTATTTTTTCCCAATCATGGCCATCAATTCAGCTTCACACACCAGAGTGTTCTTTACATAACATTTACCTGCATATTTCATGGTATTGCGTCGTGATTGAAGCATTTCTATTTCAATGCGCAAGCAGTCACCCGGTCTTACCGGCCCTCTGAAACGCGCTTTATCAATCCCTATAAAAAGGACGGAATTATCCTTAAAACTCTTTTTGCCATAGAGCGCCATGATACCTCCCGCCTGAGCCATCGCCTCAACCTGCAATACACCCGGCATAACGGGATTACCGGGAAAGTGTCCCTGGAAAAAATTATCGTTGAATGACACATTTTTTACTGCCGTTATTCTTTTCCCGGGTTCAATAGAAAGGACACTATCAATTAACAGGAAAGGATAGCGGTGTGGAAGAATCTTTAAAATTTCGCTGTAGTCAACCAGCGGTTCCTGCTTTTTACCCTTTACACTATCCCGTTTATTAATATAGGCACGTATTTTTTTTGCGAGTTCAATATTAGCAGCATGGCCTGTACGCGCACCAAGTACATGACCACGGATTGGTTTTCCCAGCAGATACAGATCACCGATCAAATCTACGGCTTTATGCCGGCATAATTCATTTGGGTACTGAAGCTTTGCATTATTAAGGAACCCGTTTGTTCCTTCTTTTAAAGGGCCTTTTTCATTAAAAAGCCTGCGCAGGTATTCAATGTGATCATCGGTAAGTGGTATATCCTGTACCACAACAGCACTATCTAATGTACCTCCTTTAATCAGTCCCTGCTCCCGCAGTTTCTCAATTTCCGAAAGAAAACAGAACGTCCTCGACGGAGCAAAATCCTTGACGTAATCATCAAGATTAAAAAGGGTGGTATGCTGGGCGCCAATAGCCGGATGATTATAGTCAATCATTAAAGTGATATGGAAATGATCGGAAGGAAACACACTGATCGCTATATCGTCTTTATTATACAGCCACATGGGCTTGTCCATCACCAGATATTCACGTTGTGCAGCCTGCTCTTCAATACCGGCTTTGGTTATAAGCTCGACAAACGGTAAAGCACTCCCATCCATAAGAGGAACTTCCGGCGCATTAACTTCAACCCGGCAATTATCAATGCCCAGGCCTGCAAATGCCGACATAATGTGTTCAAGCGTATAAATCCGTACATCATCAATACCAATGGCAGTTCCACGTGAATTATCCACCACATTATCAATGTCAGCCGCAATTTCAGGCTTATTTTCCAGATCACTTCTAATAAAACGAATCCCATAATCGACCGGGGCGGGATGTATACTAACCGTTGCCCGTGCTGCAGTGTGCAGTCCAATCCCGGTTAATGAGCCTGATTTTTTAATGGTATGCTGAAGAGCCATGCAATAATTCCTTAATTTTTATGTTACTATTCAGGTGTAGTGTTAAAGGGCGTCATTCCTGCATGTTTTTGGCAGGAATCCAGCTTTTTAATGTTCTTCGCAGATGGATTCCCGCCAAAAACATGCAGGAATGACGTATTCTGATGTCTTAATGGTATACCTGAATAGCTACATTTTTATTAATAGATATTATGAATCGTTATTTTTGTTTTTTAACTGGTCCAGTTCTTTTCGAAGCCGTTTTATTTCTTTTACCATTTCAGGTAATCTAAGTTGGGCTGCCTCAACACGGCGTGTTTTCATCAAATCACGAGCTGGATAACCGGTAACTTTCTGACCAGGTTCAACATTTTTACTAACGCCTGCTTTTGCACCAACAAAAGCACCCTCTCCTATAGTAAGATGTCCGGCGAGACCTACCTGTCCGGCAAGTATCACCCCCTTCTCAAGCTTTGTACTCCCGGAAATACCTGTCTGGGCAGCCATTGCAGAATGTTCACCGACCTCGACGTTGTGGGCAATCTGCACAAGATTATCAATGCGTGCTCCTTTACGGATAATCGTCGGTGCAAAGCTGCCGCGGTCAACCGTTACATTGGCACCTATTTCGACATCATCTTCAATGATCACCGTACCAAAACAGGGAATACGTACAAACGTCCCATTCTCCATAGCGTTTCCAAACCCTTCACTGCCAATTACAGTGCCTGACTGAATGATAACCCGGTTCCCAACCAGCGAGTTACGACGGATAATCACACCGGAATCTATACGACTGCAGGCGCCGATCTCCGTTTCGTTCTCAATAACACAATGCGCGCCGATAATAGTATGTTCCTTAATAACACACGATTTTCCAATAACCGTTCCCGGCCCGATATAGACCGTTGGATCGATAGTTGCAGTGGTATCAATTATAGCTGCCGGATGAACCGGACCTTCAAAGAGAGGCTCTCTCTCCTCAAAAAGTTGAGCAACTTTAGCATAACCAAGATAGGGATCCGCAACAGCAAGACTGATTTTTCCCTCAATGGCAGTGCCCTCCTGCACAATTATTACGGTTGCTTTACAGGTCCGTGCAGTATCAAGGAATTTGTTATTTGAAAGGAAGGTAATAGTATGGGTATCAGCCTCTTCAAGGGATGCAATACCACTGATTTCAATTTCACCGACTTCATCAGCAATTGAACAATTCAGGACACGGGCAATATCTCTCAGCTTCACAATTATTATTTCTCAGCGTTGAGTGCTTGAACAACTTTTTCAGTCAGGTCGTATGCCTTCTTTGCGTATACCACACCACCTTTAGCATCAAAGATAAAATCATAATTTTCATTTTTAGCTATTTTATCAAGAATCTTATTAATTTTCTCGATAATAGGACGCAACAGTTCATCATTTCTTTTAGCCGCATCCCCCTGCTGGCCAAACTTTTCCTGGAGAAATTTATTGTATTCAATATATTCACGTTCTAATTCACTCTCAATCTCCTTTTTTCGTTCCGCACTCAACAGCAGACTCTGTTTATCAAGCTGTTCCTTCATCTCTTTCATCTTCTTCTGCCGCTCAGTTGCCTCCTGCTCCCATTTTGCATATTCCTTTTTCAGTTTCTCTTCTGCAGACTTTGTACCTTCATAATCCAATAATATCTTTTCCGAATTAATGAATCCTATTTTCAATTCAGCAAAGGTGAAGGACACACACACCAGAATTAACCAAACCCATTTTGACAGGTTTAAAAATGTAGCCATAAAAAGCCTCCTTGTTTTCGAAACATTTTTTAATTTTAGATTTTGGATTTTTGATTTCAACCCTTGAACCCTTGAACCTGTGAACCCTGAACCTTGAACCCTTGAACCTGTGAACCCTGAACCTGTGAACCTGTTAACCTGTGAACGGTTACAAAATATACAACAAATACTCCTATGTAAACCTAAAATCCTTTATTCATGAGAAAATGGGGAATAAAACCGCTGGGATCGCCACCAAAGTGAGGATCTCGCGGGTCTTTTAATCCCCAGGCAAAATCAAATCCAATAAGCCCGACCATTGGCAGCATAAGCCTGAAACCGAAACCCACACCAGGATACATATCGGTAAGATCAACATCTGCGAGATCGTCCCAGGTGTTACCTACATCTATAAATCCGGCAAGGTACAACTGCTGTTCCAGAATAGGAAAACGTACCTCTCCCGAAAAGGTAACCATTGATAATCCTTTATTATTATACCGTCCGAAAGCGCCATCACTGTACCCTCTAATCTGGCCATCATAATAGACACCACCCGCTGCAAACAGGTCTGAACGGGCTATCCTCTTCTCTTTTGTTAATCCATCAATAATCCCGAACTTGGATTTCATACCCAGGACAAACTTCCAGAACATCGGAAAATACCAGTCATATCCGACAATTCCTTTCACAAAATTGAAATTCCCTCCCAGGCCGGCAATTTGTGTACTAAGTGACAGGATTGAACCCCTATTGGGGAACGTGGGTATATCAGTATCATTTCTTATAAGCGATATAGAGAGTTTACTCAATGTACCGTCTTCAACAATGGCAAAATCTTTCAAACTTTCATGATAATCTCTATTATCCTTTTCATGACTTAACCGGTATCTGAGATAGATACGGAAATAATCATCCGGCCATTTAAGGCGCCTGCTGCTGCCGAGTTCTATACCGGTACTCTGATAATCATAGTAACTGCTTTTATGAGTCTCATAGAAACCGCGTATCGAAAAGGAGGTGGGCGTATCAAAAATCCATGGCTCAAGAAAGCCAAGGGAATATCGTTTGCGATGTTTGGTATATTCTACAGTAGCATCAAGCTGCTGTCCTGCGCCGCGAAAATTCGGAATGGTAATATTAAAATTACCGCCTAATCTATCGACCTGGCTATACATAACGCCGGCTGAGAACTGTCCGATATTATCTTTCTCTTCAACAACATAGACAAGATCGATAGTACCATCTTCGTTTGGCCGCAGGTCCGGCAGCACATTGTCAAAATAATTAAGCTGCATTACTTCACGGATACTTCTTTCCATGCGGGATTGTTTATACTTTTGCCCGGGATAAATTTGCAGTTCTCTGCGTATTACCTTCTCACGGGTCTTTTCATTTCCCTTGACGTCTACCTTTCGGACAATTGCGGGCCTGCCTTCAACGATGTTAAATGTCACGTCAATCGTATCACCGCGATACTGGTTCTGTTCCTGAATCTGCACCCAGAGATAGCCTTCTTCGCGATAGGCATTGGATATAAACATTTTTGTCATTTCAAACTTTGTTTTTTCAAAAGGCTTTCCCTTTTTCATCGCTATACGACCGGCAAGTGCATCGGCCTCCAGAACATTATTCCCGGTAAAGTAAAATTCACCCGTGTAATATCGTCTCCCCTCCTCAAGGGTGATATCGATATAAATATCTCTCATATTATCAGCATACCATACGCTGTCCCTGGCCACCCGGGCATCTAAATACCCCTTGTCATGATAGTAAATCAACAGGGAGTCAAGGTGCCGTTCATAAGCATCTTTCTTATATTCACCATCATTAAACCACCGCTTTTCTTTTGTTTTTAATTTCCTTTTGAGTCTCTTTATTTTAAATGCCTTAGTACCATGTAACGTAATCTGTTTAACTCTGACTTTCTTCCCTTCCTTGATAGTAATCTTAACAATAACATTTCCCGGCACCTTACTTTCTATAAGCTCAAAAGTAATATCAGCCAGCAGGAATCCTTCTTCTGCATAAGCATCTTTTAAAATGGAGATGTTTTCATGGATGGAAGCATCACTAACAATCAGTCCTTTCTGAAGGGTGATTTTTTCTTCAAGCTCTTTCTCTTTCAGTTTCTTAAATCCATAAAACTCTATAGCATCACAAACCGGATTCTCTACGACTTTCAATAGCAGGGTTGCAGTGCTGTCTGTTTCGTCAGTGACAAAGAATTCTATCTCTTTAAACAATCCCATACGATAGAGCGATTTTATAGCCCGCTGTATCTCGAGAGTGCTGAATTCTGTCCCCACATGCAGAGGAATATTATTGAGTATGACAGATTCGCTGTTTACGACAAGGCCCTTTATTTCAAGAGCATCCAATACTTTTGTGAAAGAGCTTGTGGAAAGAGCCACTAACAGCGCAATAATTTTAATCCCGGTATTCTTCATCTATTCTCCAGACATTAATACTTATTTCTATAATATTATACATGGTATTACGTAAGTACATAGAATAAATTTATTACATTCTTAGAAATCAAAATATTTTCGTAATTTCGTAATTGGAAGCCTGAGCTGCATACGCAGTTTCGGATTAGACTCCATTATATCCGCTTCATTTCGAAAAAAGCCGTAATTAAAATCAACCCAGAAATAATTTATTGGTTGATATTCAAATCCAATATTGTGTTCCGGGGTTAAGAGAAAATCCTTTGGAATAAGCTCCGTCCTCCATTTAAGAAAAAATTTATCCCGCAGGACATACCTTCCCAGAGTAACACCAACGTTGGCAAATGCCAGATAATCCCACTGTTGTGCTAAATCCCCAAACTGATTTTGGTTATTATAAAGGTAATTAAAATAATTTGATGCAATAGACGTTTCAAAACTGATTACATCAAGCCCTAATCGCCGGGCAAGTTTTCGCTCAATCCGCTGAAGAAAATATCGGTTAATATATTGATCACCAAGATTCGACATCATCTCACCAGCCTTTCTGCCGGCCTGTTTGAAAGTAATAAAATTCAGCCCCGCTTCCTTATAGAACTCGAGTTCTGCCTCACCCGGAATCTCTTCAAAGTCAGAAGAAACACGGAAGGTGATATCACTGAACCGTCCTTTTTCACTGAGACCACCTGTCTTGGTATCACGAACGAGCAGGGTAAGCTTGATCCGGTCAAACCTGCTGCTGTCAGAGAATGCTTCGGCAGATCCCCAGATAATCGGCAGATTGTCATATGCTGAACCATCTTCCATTTTCTGTGGAGCAAAGTCGATTCCCAGTTTATAATCCCGGTCAAAATTCCGTCCATAAAAAACATAGCCTCGATATGCGCGTATCTTTCCGAGGATCTTGAAAGAGCCGTCAATTTCTCTATCCCGTATTTTTACAAGAGTGGATGGTGGATCGATATAGCACTCGGTAAAACGCAGCAAGCGTCGCCGCTTTCTGCCGATGTTGTAGAAATACATCACTTTCCTATTACCGGCACGGATATCTAAATCCCACGTGATATAACGCGGCAGCGGCGCATCCTCTAAGAGTGGAAATGTAAATTCAATATTCCGCAATACCCACGTTCCGGTAATCCTCAACTTTTCAAGCGGTCCTGACAGGGAAAACGCATCAAAAGGTTTACGAGGCGCGAATTCAACATCTCCGCGATTTCCCCGTTCCATGAAACCGAGGATAAAAAGAGGAATACCATTCTTTGGCGTATGCACCTGGAGCACGCCACAATTTAGCTGACCGAACAGCAACGGTTCAAATCCCTCGGGGACAGCGTGGGTATTGGTAACACGAATGGGTTTTTTGTCAATATATCCGCCGCACGTAACGTGTAGGCGTGACGCTTTATCCATTTTCATAACAAACATAAAATCTTTTACTTTATCCGGAATAAATGGATCAACCGTCAGAATACCTCTGGGAATCCTTGCATACGCCTTATGAAAATTCCATTGTTCCGAAGTAACTGAAAAATCAACCAGTATCTCGCCCTGACCGCTGCCACCTACGCCGGACTTATAGTTATGTTCAAGGGTTGCAAGGAGATCGCCTTCAACCTTCGCAGAAAGATAAAGAGTGTCTTGCTCCTTTATTTCATTCGTAAGAAAAGACCAGGGAATTATTCCGCCCGCGGAAAGAGAAGATCGGGAAGAATCGGCAGCCGTAAGCTCTTCAACAATTATATTGTTTTGAGTTATTTTGATATATGCATTTACCGAATCAAAATCCCATGTATTCAGTGAAATGCGCTGTGAATATAAATTCACCCGTACCGGCATTCCCGACGAAGAAGTTGAGAATTCTCCCTCAACGATCCCCCTGAGAGAATAATCTGCCGGAATAATGGTACCAAACAAATGGGCGATGTCGATATTGTTAAACACTCCCGAGAAAGAGAGGTGTTCCCGATTGGTCACGGTATCGATTTTACATATCATCCGCTTATTCTTCCGGACAACAAAAGGTAACACCGTAAATTCCTTTCCGGAAGAACGTATAACCGCGTCTGTTTCAAGTGAAGTAATACCGGCAATGTGAAACTGGCGAATATTAAGCCGGCTGCTGGTTTTCAGTTGGGAGAAATTACCCGATATGCGAATACTGCCATTTATAAATCCTTTTTGAATCAGCCGTTCATCTCCGGGGAACAGCAGGTTCATTTTATCAAGCGGAACATCTTTACAGGTTGCTGTTAAATCTATTACACCTTTTTCTCCTGTCTGTACGAAACCGGACGCGGTAATACCTTCTATTGCAGCAAGTGACCTGATACGAATTGTATCATCCTGTATCTCTCCTGAGGCAACAATCGGAAAAAGTGTATCAGCTATAAATATATTCTCGCCATTGAACTGCCAGGTGTATGGCATAGACTCATCATTACGGAAGAACCGTACCAGGCAGTCGGCATTGAGCTTTCTCCCTTTCAACCGTAACGTGCCGTCAATCTCAGGATTCGGGATAGTGCCGGTAATCGAAGCGGTAAAAAGTGCAGAATCGAGTGTTTGCATATTGGCTCCGGGAAAGTTCTGCAGCAACCGGGTAATTATCGGTTTGTACACCTGTGCTTTAAAATTAACGAGGGGTTGCTCTTCCGTGATGCTATCGATCGTGCCATTGAGAGAGAATACATCACCACGTGTCTGCTCACTATTGATATGAATAGTCTGCTTTCTTTTAATAAGAGAAAGCGTAGGATTACCTAATGAAAGAGTCGAATAGGTAATAGTATTTCCCTTTAATAACAACGTTACCAGCGGATCATTCCCGAGACCGTGTATATTGCCGGTTGCAGTAAATGTTCCGCTGCACCCCGGCAACAAAGTCTCTGCTTTGCCGGAGAGCCCGATCGAGAATGAGTAGGCAACCGGTGATTTCTCAAAATTGAACAATCCGGCAGCACCGATCGAAAGTCCCGGGTATTCACAAAATACCGTATCAATGGTTGCGCTCACTCTATCAAAGCTGCCCTTACCTGCGATCCTCCGAATCGCTTTCTCCCCTATGATAAACCCTCCTGCTGCAATATCAGCGTCAAATTTTTGAGCATTTCTCTTTTTACGTGCATCCAGCTCAACCCACCCATGCCCGGATAGGCTTTTTTTCAATGATTCAGGCAATCCGGACAATACCTGGGGATCGATGCCGGTAAATCTTGCGACAAATCTGCTCTCCTGTTCTGATGAAAAACCGGTAGAGCCATGACACAACGCTGTTATCTTGTTCCACTGCGCGGCAACGGTATCAAACGTTACCCGGTTACCTGCAAGTGATACTTTCAGATGGATATCGGAAATCTTCTTTGTTACACCCTCAATCTTTCCGACACCTTTCTCTATGGTAATCACACCGTGTGCATCAATATTATAGGGAAAGGTAGTATCAGAAAATGAAAATTCACACACGCCATCAAGTTTTCCCTTTACGACAGAAAAATTGTGCCACCGAATCGGTTTGTTGATGCTCGCTTTGTCCAGTCTGATTGAGATATGCTGGGTATTCTTATCCTGAGCAAACACCCCGGTAACAAACAGATTGCGGCGTCTTGCAGCGAGTTTACCCCTGAGTTCATAGTTTATTACAGACCCTTCACCCCATATTCGACCGGTAAGCTGTTCACCAACGGTAAA
>CBDVBE010000164.1:0-13209 GCA_965372145.1 uncultured bacterium
AGGATTTGCAAAGAAAAATTGCAGAAACTGTTTTCTGGAAGAAAACAGTTTCTGCATTTTTTGCCACATTTCCCCTCGTAAAAAGTCTGAAAATCAGGTAAATTTAATATAGAAGCGTTTTCTGAAAATTAAACCACTAATAAATTATATGAAAGGAGTGGAAACATGAGACCAATTTCAACACTCTTCCTGATCGCAGCCCTTCTCTGTTCCGTACACGCATCAATTCCTGCTGACAGCTTGCAGGAAGGTACCTGTGTCGGCCGGGTTCCTGTTTTAGCGGACACGGTCAGTGACACGTCATTCCACGTGGGTGACACCCTCTATCTGCCCAACGGTGAGATTTCCGTAAAAATTGCAGATAGTTTAAGAGAAGAAGTAGTAATTCCTTCAGTAAAAACTGTTGTGAAAATCGTTATCGGCGACGGATTTGCTCATGGAAAAGTAACGCAGACTTTCAACAATCCTTTTGATCTGCCGTTTGATGCAACCTATGTTTTTCCCCTGCCGAATGACGGCGCTGTGCACGATATGGAATTCAGAACCAGTTTCGGTATCTATCATGCGGACCTGATGGAAAAGAAGCAGGCACAGGACATTTTTGACTCGGCGAATGCACAGGGAATACAGGCATCACTACTCACTCAGGTACAGGATGGTATTTTTGTCCAGAATATCTGCAATATCCCGCCTAAAGACAGTGTAAAGGTTACCATCACATTCAGTACCCCTTTAGTATATGATATGGATCGTTATGACCTTAATTTCCCGACTACCATTGCTGATGACCGCTACGGTGACAATCCACTGGATCCCGTAGTCGCCTATCCGCATGAGCGGCCAGGTACCAGTCTGGAATTTTATATCCTGATTATGACGCCGTATGCTATAAAGGATCTTTCCTGTCCAACGCACGAGGTGGACATTCAAAATTTTATTTCTGCACAGACCGCCATCAACCTTGACCTTCTTACACCGGGCGAGGAATTTCCCGAAGACGTCTATCCTTCTCTTATACTGCTGAAGAGCAAGCCGACAATTCCCAATAACGATATTGTCATCCGTTTCAACAGGGCAGAAGCAAAGCGTGATATCAGCGTGCTTTCATACAACGACGGCAAAGACGGCTATTTTGCCATGCAGATTTTCCCGGACCTGCATGATACGGGAAACCAGGAACCCGAGCTGTTAGACATTGTATTTGTTATTGACAAATCCGGCTCAATGGGAGGCAATCCCATTGTTCTTGCACGCGAGACAGTGCACCGGATGCTTGATAAGACCGGGCCTGAAGACAGGATTTCACTGCTTGCTTTCAGTAACAGCACGGTTACCCTTTTCCCGACACCGGAACCTGCAACAGTGGAAAATGTCACAGAAGCGAATGCATGGATTGACAATCTTGCGGCAGGCGGCGGTACCGAGATGCTGGCCGGTGTGAAAAAAGCGCTCGAAACACCGCTAACCCAAGGCAGGATGCGGATTATCGCCCTTATTACCGATGGTGAAATTTATGGGGTTGATCAAATATATGCCACGATTAAAAACGACCAGTCAAACACCTTTGTCTTTGCATTCGCCGTCGGCAATACAACAAACCAGGAACTCATCGATGGCGCATCTGAAGCAGGTAAAGGTGTAGGAAAACACATAGTTAATATCAGTGATGTTGCTCCAACGGTTGATGACTTCTTCCTGCGTATCAGAATTCCGCAAATCTCAGACCTTACCATTGACTGGGGCAGCCCGGATATACCGACCGGCATTGTCGGGTCCGAAATGGGCAATCTCTGGTACGGTGCACCGATAAAAGTCTTCGGGCACTATAACACAGGCGGTCCCCGCACCCTGACCCTGAATGGCTATTCCAACGACGCACCGGTATCGGAACCATATGATGTCTGGTTTGCCACAGAAAATGCCGTTCTGGATATGGTGCCTAAAATGTGGGCGCGTGAGATCATTGAATACTGGATGCATGAGCAGATTGCCAATAATAACGAGCAAAACAAGGCCAAGATACTGGAAATCAGCCTGGCACATAATGTCCTCTGCAAATATACTGCATTTATTGCTGTAGCAGATTCTATTTATGACGAGAAACTCGGCAAATGGGTCACCGCAGAAGAATTTTTCACGAACAATCCCGTTAACAACGGTAATAACGGCAATAACGATACAAACGTAACCGTGGTAACAACCAGCCTCGAAGAAAAGCAGGTAAAACCAGCCCTGTCACTCAGCCGGTTGAATAACGAAGTCCGTTTCTCGTTACAGGGAATCCCGTCAAATCGTATTGACGGTGTAGTAAATATCTATGATCTCAAGGGAAGAATAATCATGCAGTGGCGGATAACAGATCTTGCCGAAAAGAATTTCAACTGGTCATGGAAATTGACGGATATGTACGGCCAACGGATTGCAAAAGGATTCTATGTGTTGTCTGTACAAAACAGTTTCTTTAAAATGAACAAAAGGCTTCTCATCAAATAGGCAAATGGTTTATTGACCTATGAAAAAAAGGAATACAATTATGAAAGTCATGGTGAGCGGAGTCGAACCATCTACCACAATTCGAGTGGAAACTAAGGAGTTACCCTTCGACTCCGCCCAGGGTGACATTTTAGCACTCCACACAATCTTGTCAGAAGGGGGATTGTATGATTAAAAGAGTACTCTTTACAGCACTCATGGCTTTGGTCCTGTTCACCGAAACAAGCTTCGCAATCGGTGCACTCTATGCCCGCAAACCATTAACAAACCAGAACATGCAGCCGCTATGGCTGAAAAAGTATGATGCCACGGTTACGATAACCGACCAGATGGCTATTACCCATGTTGACCAGACCTTTAAAAATGAAACCAGTCAGCGCCTTGAAGGGATCTTTATATTCCCGCTGCCGAAAACCGCCATTATCATGAACCTGATACTCTGGATAAACGGTGTGCCGGTGCAGGGCAAGGTCATGGATTCGGATACGGCTCAGTCCATCTATGAAAATGTTGTGAAAAAGATGATAGATCCGGCGCTTCTTGAGTACCTGGGAGACAATATTTTCAAACTGTCTGTCTTTCCGATAGAGCCGAACGGCAAACCGATGAGTGAGCGGCGTATTGAAATCACGTATGCCGAGACCCTGCCCTACGAAAGCGGTACTATCGATTACACCTTTTTCATGAAAACAGTCAACCTCTCATCAAAACCGGTAGAACGGGCATCTATCGATATATCATTAACGTCGCAGAAAAAAATTCTTTCTGTAACATCACCGACCCATGACGGCACATCAGGGCTGGTGATCAATAAACTTTCAGACCTTTCATACACGATCACCTATGGCGAAGAAAACACCATGTCGGAAAAAGATCTGAAAATTTATTATCAGCTTAAAAACGATGATTTTGCTATCAACCATCTTACCTATCTACCAAACACAGACAGCGCCATGTTTTTTGACGCTGCGGGAGACGATTCATACTACCTGTTGTGGGTCACCCCGCCCGATGATATTTCTCAGTCACAGGTGCTTAAAAAGAATGTTGCATTCATAGCAGATATATCAAGCTCCATGGAAGGTGAACGTATCGAGCAGTTGAGAAAATCCCTCAATGTTATGGTTGATATGCTGAATCCGGGCGACTGCTTTAATGTTATTGCTTTTAATACTGCACCGCTGCCTTTTAAAAGCGACCTGGTGATTGCTGATGCGGCTACTATCAGTACCGCGCACAATTTTATCAATGAACTGGGTGCGGTTGGCATGACCAATATGGAAGACGCCTTTAAAGTCGGCCTCAAAAGTACCTGGCATGACACCTGTATCAATGTGGTGGTTTTCCTTACTGACGGGAAACCCACCTGGCCTATCAATACCAGCAGCAAGGGGGTGATAGATACGGTTGCTGCCTATAACACGCGCGACGTGGGTATCTACACATTCGGAATAGGTGATGAAGCGGAAGAGCTGTTCCTTAAACAGCTGGCCAAGGAGAACGACGGCTTTAATATCATGATCATGGAAGATGACAGTATACAAATGGTATTGAAACATTTCATGGATAAGATATCCTATCCGCTTATTAAAAATATTGCTATCAATTACGGCGGCCTTGACAAGTATGACATCTACCCCAAGGCGCTGCCAAGTCTGTTTGCCGGCACACAGTTGACAATACTCGGTCGGTATCGCAATGCCGGCATTTTTACCACAACCTTTACCGGTGATGTCGGTTCGCAAAGCGTTTCCCTTGCCAGCAATCTCTCATACCCATCACAGATGCCGAACCAGCCCTTTGTTGCTCGTATGTGGGCCTCTGCCAAGATCGATCACCTGCTTGACGAGATAGATCTGTATGGTGAATTGCCGGAACTGAAGAACGCAGTAAAGGAACTTGGTAAAAAGTACTGTATAATAACCCCCTACACCTCATATCTCGTGATTGAAGATCCGACATCGATCATGGACAAAACAGTACCGTATGCAAAGAACCTGCAACTGTTTAAAAACACGCCGAATCCGTTCAAAGCTGCAACAACTATCCGGTTTGCCGTTCCAAAATCGGAACAAGCTTTGACAGTACAACTGAGAATATTTGACCTTCGCGGCAGGCTGGTAAAAACCCTGATCAATGAATTGACCATGGGTGGAAACTATTCCCTGCAATGGGATGCCACGGACAAACAAGGCAGCCCGGTCGGGACCGGTTTCTATATCGCCATACTGAAGGTCGGCACGAAGACAAAGATGATAACTATGCGGCTGGTAAAATAGCGGTATCCGCTGTTGATATCAGCTTTAATCGCTCATATCAAAGATCGGAGGAACAGCATGTCACATATCGACACAAAAAAAATTGTGATCCAGAGTCCTGAAAAGCTGTCTAACACCGATTTTGACTGTCCGGCACCTGTGTGGGCGATACTGTATTTGATCTTTATAGTTATCTTTTTCTTTACGATCTTTAAATCTATCATGTAATGCTTATAATGGGAGAATTCCCTGTATGGACGGCACACCTTATCGCGATGATGGTACCTGTGGAGCAGTTGTTCTAAAACCCTCTTACGGCTGCTCCCAGACCGTCCTTGAATCAAAGGAATGTCAAGCATTGAATTCATAGTATATCAAAATCTATTTTCGTCGTCGTCCTCGAAAAGAAAGGAGCCGAGGACGAGGACGAGGACGAAGGAGTGCCCATGTCCGCATTGTAATATATTACAGTATTTATAAACCAGGTCATTTAGGTAACGTTACCTTTTTCAATTAAAAAACTACTGTTCTATTAACTTTTTTCACCTTATACCCCAGGGCTCCGTGTTGTCCCTGAAAGCAGGTACGAAATCCCCTAGATAACATTGTGTAACAGCAGAAAGGTTATTTCCATACCCTTCCGCTTAACACACTGTTATCCCTAATAACAAGGACGAAATCCCCTAGATAACATTGTGTAACAGCAGAAAGGTTATTTCCATACCCTTCCGCTTAACACACTGTTATATTTTCAACAGCAAATAACAACGGAGCTTTTTATTTGTGATAACTCTGCAGAACGTTCAAAAACAATTCGGCACAAAAGTCCTCTATAATAATATTACCCTATCGATTAATCCGAATCATTATATCGGGTGTATCGGCCCCAACGGCTCCGGTAAAACAGTATTACTGCGGATTCTTGCCGGCGACGAACAGGTTGACAGCGGCGAGGTAATCGTTCCCGGGACCATTAAGACAGGCTATCTCCCGCAGGAGATGAATATCACCCAATCGATCACTCCGCTCAATCTTGTTCTCGAACCGTTCAGCCACCTTTTTGATACTGAGGCAGTTACTGAAAAGCTTGCTTCTGACAGTGATTATAAAAAGGCTGTCAGCAGGTATGATTCGCTCCATACCGAACGCGACATTCATGACGCTGATTCGCTCCATGCAAGGGCAAAAGCAATTCTGGCCGGTCTCGGGATACCGGAAGATTCCTGGCAGGATACTATTCAAAAGTTATCCGGCGGCTATCATATGCGTGTGCTGCTTGCACAATTACTGCTGGTTAAACCGGATTTCCTTTTGCTCGATGAACCGACCAATCATCTTGACATGGACTCTCTGATCTGGCTGGAAAAATTCCTGCAGAAATACAACGGCGGCATGCTGATCGTCAGTCACGACCGCGATTTTCTTAACCGTATTACCACCCACACCATGGAAATCTGCGGAGGCGACATTACCCAATATAACGGGAATATTGACTCTTTTCTCGCCTGGAAAAAGATGCACAGTATGACCGAAGCGCGACGGGTAAAGAACCTGCAGGATAAAATAGCGCAGACCGAACATTTTATCACCCGGTTTAAAGCAAAAAACACCAAGGCATCTCAGGCCAGATCCAAGATGAAGCAACTTGAAAAGCTGAAAGAGCAACTCCCCGAAAAGAAGCCGGCACAAAAAACCATTCATTTTCAGCTTCCCGCATCTCCCCGATGCGGTTCCGTGCCTTTACAACTCGAAAACGTCTCTGTTTCCTATGACTCGTTACAGGTATTTCATGACCTGTCACTGACTGTTCCGCGCGGTGATAAAATAGCGGTTATCGGGCCTAACGGCGCTGGGAAATCAACCCTGCTCAAACTCTGTTGCGAAGAGATCACACCGAATGCCGGCAGGATTATTACCGGTCACAACACCGCTGTCAACTACTTCAGCCAGCATCGTCTGGAGCAGCTCCATCCGGAAAAGACCGTATTTGATACTGTAGCGGATATATCTATACAAAAGGATAAAACATATATTCAATCGGTTCTCGGGGCATTCCTGTTCAGCGGTGACGATGTGCTTAAGAAGGTGGGAATTCTTTCCGGCGGGGAAAAGTCGCGTCTCTCACTGGCAACCCTGCTGGCAAATCCCGGCAATGTCCTTCTGCTTGATGAGCCGACAAATCATCTCGATATTGCCTCTGTGGAACGGCTGGCAGAGGCTTTATCTCAATTTGCCGGTACGCTGCTTATTGTATCTCACGATGAATTCTTTCTTTCCCGTATTACGAACCGGATTATCGAGTTGCGTCCCGGGATGTACCGTGATTTTCCCGGAACCTTATCTGATTACCGCTCCTATATTGAAAATGGCTATATCGATCCGCTAACAAACATATCCACCAAAGAAACGCATGACCATAAACAGAATAAGCAGGAGCGTATACAGAAACGTGAAGAGCGGAAAAAGCTTGAACGCCGGATTGTTAAAATCGAAAAAACTATTGCAACCCTTGATCGGGACATGGCAGATTTAAAGACAGAACTTAATAATCCATCAAACGCCACCCGGTATGATCTTCTTTCTGAAATCCACAGTACCCTGGAAGAACACAAAAAGGAGTACGATCAATTAATGGAGGAGTGGGAAAAACTTCACCACCGCCTTGAGGATTTTTATTCCCGGCAACAGGGGCATGCGCGTTAAGTTAAGCACATAATCACTAAGAAAGCTATAATTGTCATGCTGAGCGGAGTCGAAGCATCTACCATATAAACGTGGAGTTAAGGAATTATCCTTCGACTCCGCTCAGGATGACATACTTATAACCTCTTCTCAAGCGTTTAACTTAACGCGTATGGGCAACAGTGACTGCCGGTCAATCAACAGAGAGTTCTTTAAGGTAGTGCCGTATCTTCACAACATCACGGAACATCGGCTCTTCCCACTGGAGCAGGAATTTTTCCAGGTCAACATTATAGACTTCCCAGGCCCCTTCAGCGATCTCTGCTTCGAGCTGCCCGGCTGACCAGCCTGAATAACCGAGAAACAGGCGGGTTTTTAAAGATCCTTCGGAAAGAATAGATTCCAGCGATTCCCATTCGCCGCCAAGATATACATTGGGCGCGATCTTGTAGGCATGTTCTGCGGCTGTCTCCGCGATCTGAATTATATGCAGGGTTTCCTGCTGTACCGGCCCGCCTATGTATATATTTCTCTGCATACCTTTTAAGGCACAGTCAACATTAAACACCTCTGAGAGCGGCATGTGCGAGGGTCGGTTACATACAAGGCCGAAAGCACCATCCTTATTATATATACAAATGAGAACAACGGTTATCCGGAAGTTGGGATCCATAAGGTCCTCATGAGATAACAGGATACACCCATCCTTTAACCGGTTTATATATCCCAGTGTTGAATCGTCATAACTTTTACTCGGGATGGGAGATACCATTAAACAACACCTTATAGATGAATGGTCATACAGTTTTTATCACTGCTTTAAATTTATATAATACCATTTAAAACTTTTGAAGAAAATACTTCATTACCTCTGTAATTAGATTAATAAATTTTTCGTTAATTAAACTTGAGCGCACTTTAAAAAATCTGTCTACTCTATTTAAAGTACGTTTCAGCGCAGCAGTAGGGGCACAAAATTTTGTGCCCCTACTGCCATGTTACATACCGGTTTCCCTTGTTAAAAAGTTTTTAGAATGCACTCAAACTTTTTTCACTGAAAGAATGGTATATTGTTCGACTTAATATATGGTTGATTTTGACGGCTGTTTTAACTAAACATGATATCCGTTGCATGATAATCTGCTTTAATTTTACACTGTAATGTGATATAATAAACACATAGGCTTGTTTCTCATACAACATTCTTCAGGGAGACTATACAAACACGAATGAAAATACACTTCTGCGGGGCAATACAGACAGTTACCGGTTCTCAGTTTGTAGTATCAGTTAACGGCACCTCAATCCTCCTCGACTGCGGCATGTTTCAGGGCCGCCGGCAGGAGACCTACGATAAAAACAAGAATTTCCTTTTTGATCCGGCATCCCTTAACACCCTCATCCTTTCCCATGCGCACATGGACCACAGCGGCAACATTCCGAACCTGGTCAGCAAAGGATTCAACCAGTCGATTTATGCCACGGTGCCGACAGTCGATCTCTGTAAAATCATGCTGAAGGACTCGGCGTATTTACAGCAGAGAGATATCGAATGGGTCAATAAAATCAAAACACGAAAAGGGGAGCCTCCTGTCGAGCCGTTATACACGATTGAAGAGGTGGAAGCCTCACTCGATAAATTTGTCGGTATCGAATATGATAAAACATTTACGGTTGCTCCGGGTGTCAATGCAACCCTGCGAGACGCCGGGCATATACTTGGTTCAGCCAGTATCCTGCTGGAAATAGAAGAAAACAACAAACGGATACGGCTGGGGTATACGGGTGATATCGGCCGACCGCACATGCCTATTATGCACGATCCGAACCAGCTGCGGGACCTTGATGTTCTTATTATGGAATGCACGTACGGCAACCGGCTTCATACGCCATACAGTGATGTTGAGGATAATCTGGCGCAGCTTATTATAGATACGTCAAAATCGGGCGGTAAAATAATCATCCCTTCTTTTACTGTCGGACGGACCCAGTTGATCGTGTATATCCTGCATAAACTTTTCAATGAGAACAGGATCCCTGACATGCCCGTTTTCGTGGACAGTCCAATGGCCTGTCACGCAACTGAGGTGTTCCGCACGCACCTTGACGAATTAGACAGGGAAACGGAACGCATTTTTTTAGAGGACAACGAAGATCCATTCGGGTTTAAGCGGCTTAAATATGTTGAGACTGTTGAAGAGTCAAAAAGCCTTAACAGTCTGGCATATCCGCACATTATTATCTCTGCGTCAGGCATGGCAGAGGGCGGCCGCGTCCTGCACCATCTCAGGAATTCTATTGAAAACCACAGAAATCTCGTTCTCTTCGTCGGTTATGCAGCCAAGCATACACTTGCACGAAAGATCATGGATGGTGAAAAAAAGGTACGCATTTTCAGTGAAGAGCACACAGTGAAATGTAAAGTGGAGACTATTGATGCGTTCAGTGCCCATGCGGATCGTCATGAACTCCTCAAATACGTGGACACCAACAGCCCGTCGAAATTAAAGGATATCTTTCTGGTGCATGGAGAACTTGACCAGTTGGAATCGTTCCGTAATGCGCTGCGCAGTAAGGGCTATCAAAAGGTGCATATTCCATCGCTGGAGGATACGTTTACCCTGTAGTTATTCCTGAAACTGAATATGAAATCTCCTTACCGGTGTAATCTACTAAACTTTCAATTAAGTCAGCAGGACTTGGAACGGTATCAGCGCGCGATTCCAAGACATGAAGATATACCATTGTTTTCAAAATCAATATCTTTAATGCGCAGGTTAAGCAACTCGCGTAATCGTAATCCACACCCATAAAGAAGAAGAATAAAAAGTTTCGATGATGGATCAGCAATACTTAATAATGAAGCTACCTCCTTTTGGGAAAGGACAATGGGAAGTCTTTTAGGTCTTTTTGCCCGAACTGCATCAATCTTATCAACTAAAGGTTTTTCAAGAACATAGCGATACAAAAAAAGAAGTGCACAAAAGGCCTGATTCTGGGTAGAAGCAGCAACATGACGCTCTGTTGCAAGCCAAGTCAGGTATTCCTTGACCTCCTGTTCCCTCATTTCCATAGGATGACGATTTTTGTGATAACTAATGTATTCACGAATTCGATGAATATAAGTTTTCTCAGTTTTATAGCTATAATGTTTAACCCTGAAAACCTGACGGGCCCGGTCCAATAATTTAAGTTTTTTTTCTGTTTTCATATAGATAAAGCCTCAAATGCAGACCCTATAACATGTACAAATGTACAGTGTCTAATATAACAACAAATCCCGGTAAAGGCAATTTTTTTTGATTTTTGTATGATCGGCAGTTGTTCTTATTTTTATCCACAACTTTGTCAGAAATTAAATATATTACTAGAAGTAAATAATTCTATACTATAGTACCGAGATTTTTGCCAGTACATGGCAGAAAGGGTTTCGGGCTAATCAATGGTTATCACTAGAAGGAAATAAAATGGAAATCAAAATAATTGTTGTTTATTCAATAGAAGCAGATGAACCATGCCATATGATTGAGATGAAGATTCAGAGACTTGGGTTTGACTTGGATATTGGCTCATTCACACAAGAGATACCCGGTGAGGCTGAGGATAATTGGCAGGTACCGTACGATGAACAATTCTTAAACTCTGAAGGCACGATGATATTAAATCCGGATTATCCGCATGTGCCCTGTTCAATAAAGCAAGGTTGGAAGGTGGCATGTCTTCCCCAATCGAGTTGAGGACAAGCTTCAGAGCATGCGTACGTTCAAAGTAAAGCATAATGGTATTTTTAATATGTAAAACTTTTTTATGTTTATGAGTTAAAAAATATGTCAACACAAATAAAGTATAAAAAACTCAAACATTATAATGATCCAGGGCATGCTCATTCACCCCGTTGATAAAGTATCTACGGGGTAAATTGACGTTTTCTTGTTATCATAGTTTCTCATATTTGCAAGATGAGGTCGCTTGTGAAATGTTTGTTAAAGAATTATCAATTGCTCGACAAGAGTTTTCATTTTTAATTTGGTCATACGTTTTGATGCCTTCCCATGTTCATATACTTATTTGGCCAACAAATTCATCTTATGACATTTCTTTAATTTTAAAACATACCAAAGGAAGAATGCCACGTAAATATGGTGAGTATTTAAAAAAATACAGATAGAATAAAATATGGAGAATATCTAATCACATTTAGAAACAAACTAACAGTGTGTTAAGAAGAAGGGCATGGAAATGACCTTTCTGCTTATATAATGAACACTTGCAACTTTAGTTGTTAGTGTGAATTATCCCCTTGTGGGACACAATGTTATCTAGGAGCTTTCGTACTCGCTCTCAGGGAGAACATTCCGATTTTGGCAAAGGGTAGGAATATGACAAGTGGGAAAGCAATCCATTCATCTATCAAATATATTGAGGCAAATCCAGTTCGATCAGGATTAGTTGAAAAACCAAAAAATTGGAAATGGTCAAGCGCTTATGCTCGTGTAAATGAGAGTGGATTGATACCTGATAATTTTAATATTCCTGTTTTAATAAGATAACTCTTTTTAATAAGCGTAAGGCATGCTCTGAAGCTTGTCCTCAACTCGATTGGGGAAGACATGCCACCTTTCAAGCGAGCTTTTTATAATGATGTACTTTTATACAGGGCACTTGCGAAAAAAAGAATGAAAATAGAAGAAAATAATTGTATATTTAAATTAAATAGATAAGGAGTAAATCATGACAATATCAATGAGCGAAATCAATAAGTTATCAGTTTCAGAACGGGTAATTCTTGCTGAAAAAATATGGGAAAATATCCCTGAAAAATCAGATGAACTTACAATCAGTTCGTCTCATATGGAAGAACTTGATAAAAGACTCGACAAACTTGAATCAGGTAGTATTAAGACTGTTACTTGGGGACAGGTTAAAAGCAAATTAAAAAAAAGTCGTAGTCGTAAATGATTATTGAAATCCTGGAAGAAGCAGAAACTGATATTATCAATGCTCATGATTATTATGAATCTAAACGAGATGGCCTTGGTGCAGATTTTGAATTATGTGTTGAAGAAGCATTAAGTCGAATTTCGTATATGCCAGAATCTTTCCCTATCTGGCATCGGGACACACGCCGTTTAGTTCTTATTAGATTTCCTTATGGTGTGTATTTTCGTACAGTAAAACAAATTGCATACATTATTGCAGTATTTCCATTCAAGCGAAATCCCAAACTGCTAAAGTTACAAATCAGAAAAAGAAAAACCTGAAAAATATAACCAAGCAAATGGAGTTGACTGAAGCAACTCATTTGCAACGTTATCTTAGTACAAATGATTGAAATATGAATCACTTACCTGAGAATATTAAAAAAAAAAATTGAATTTATTAGTGATGAATATACTATTACCGAGTTTGAAAAATGGATTTATAATTGTGAAGATTTGGAAAAATATTTAGCTGAAAATGACTATATTAATAGCAATAGTGTCGGTATAGCCTGATGTAATTAGTAGATAATTTTACTAACCGAATTATATCATTTGAAGACAATTCATTATCATCATCATCAGTAATAATAATAAACTCTACCTCTATATCCGCCCCTGCTATTACTACTACCTGCCCATTTTCATTAGGTGTATTAAGGATATTCAGTGTGATTGAATAAGTTTGAGCCCATGAAAATGAACAAATTATAAAAATTAATAACATTATGTTAAGCAAATATTTTTGTCGAGTAGACATACTATGGTTTCCTCCTTTAGGAATACTTTGTGTTCCC
>CBDVBE010000165.1:0-13084 GCA_965372145.1 uncultured bacterium
CAATTTCCCCTTCGACAAGCTCAGGACTTCGCAATTTCAAGCCGTGAACGGCTACCTTTTCTTTAATAAAGGCATTGGGCAAAATATCTTTTAATAATAAATCTATTTTTCAATTATATGTTATTTAATTGAAGATGATTATTATTGTATATATTTGTAAAGCACAGATAGCTGAATTTTATCTTGAGGGAAAATATCTGTAAATATCTTTCCTATGCAACACACGCATTAAAATGATACAATTATTTTCACTTTTGAAGCCAATTCTATAATCATCTACTTTTATGCGATAATAATTTTTAAAGCCCGTGAGTTTTTTGACATCTTCAATTTCAGAAATGTTTTGTTTTGAAGGTAAAGTTGAAAAGCAAAGTGTTTTAATGGTTATATAATATTTTGTTTTTCTAAGCTTTTTTAAATCTTTAATAAAACGGGTACTATACTTAATTTCAAGCATTTTTCAGTAACCTCAAAGCATCTTTCCGATTCATAACCGGAGAACCTTCTGCTTCCTTCATTGCATTACCTAACCCATAATCTTCGAGAAGCTCTAAGATTTTATTATATTCCTGCACTGGAATAATAATATATTCTACCTCTCCCTTACCGTCTGTAATTACCTGCTCATGTCCGATTTTCTTTTGTAAAATATTCATCTTGTTAAAACTCCTTCTTTATAATTGGATTCCTTATCCATAAATATATCATATTTAAATAATTACCGATACAATAATTATCATTGATATTGCTTTTTATTTCTGATTATCCTTATTATTAATTTGCCAAATTTATGTATTTGTAAACTATAATCTTCCACAATACAATTCTTTTACAATTGAATAATTTGGCTGTTAGGCGATAGTTTGCCCGGTATTTTCTATTTTATTCTTGAGTAGTTTTTTTTCTTGAAGGGGCGCTGCTTTTACTTGTTTTGAAGCTTATGTCTTATTTCTGAAATCCGTTTAATACTTAATCCGGAAATTTTTCTAATTTCAGCGTTATCCATTCCAGCATTAATTAATTTTTCAGTAGTGTTAATTTTTTCTTTATCCACACCTTCCTGAACCCATTTCTCTGCAATAGTCGGCATAAGATCCTCTCCTGCTTTTAAAGTTTTTTCGATTTCCTTTTTCAACTCTTCTGACTTTTTACTGTCTACCGAAGCGACAAGATATCGTAATAATACTTCAAGATATTCTGTGGCTTTGCTCTTATTAGATAATGTAATAAAAAGTTCAAGAATTTCATGTAATTTTTCAAATAAATCCGGTCTGAAAATATATTTGAGCAGTAATAAATTTACCCGTAATAATATTTCTCCTCTTATTTTATCATCCGGAATATGAGAAATGTCATAAATTTCACTCTTAAAATCCGGAATATACTGTTTTGTGCCCTCTATTTCACTAAAAAGCGATATTATAGAAATTGCTGAGATAGTTGCTGTTGCATCACAAAAAGCACATGACCTCTCCGAGGGCTTGTCACCGAGCTCACTTCAGGCCGGTGGTATTGAAACAGCATTATCTGAACTGGCACAGAAAATGGAAAATCTGTTTGATTGTACCTGTACCTTCTCCTGTTCCCCTGTCATCCCGGAAATGAATAGGCTCACTGCCACACACTTGTATCGCATCGCACAGGAAGCTGTAACGAATGCGATACGGCATGGGAAAGCATCTTTTATAACCATTTCTCTGCAAAAAATCAAAAAACAGATCAGACTGATAATTACCGATAATGGTATCGGGATACCAGAAAAAGCCTTACGGAAAAGCGGAATGGGATTGCGAATCATGCATTATCGGTCACGGATTATCGATGCGATACTGGAAGTTAAACCCGACTCTAATAAGGGTACCATAGTAACGTGTACCTTGCGTAATGTATAAATACCGCGTGCCAGGTTCATAGTTGCGGGTGACTATACAACAGAGTATCTATTGCCATAAGCAATTTCTTTTTATCGATTGGTTTAGTACATGAGTAATCTACCGGTAAAAAGTCGATTAGGTCTAAAAGATCCATGCCATGAATATTTCCGCCCCCGGTAACGACGATTATCTTTACTTCCGGATAATCCTTCCGCAGGTCGAGAACCATTTCAACACCATCTTTTTCAGGCATAAGCAGATCCGTGATAACAATATCCGTTGGATTCTGTTTATATAACCTGATTCCTTCATTACCGTTTGCAGCAGTGGTTACAGAATACCCGGCACGTTCCAGGATTTCCTGCAGGTAGGAACGCATTTCCGGCACGTCATCGATAACGAGAATAGTAGCCATATATGTCCCCCTGAACATTAATTCTCCGAGTGTGTGATGCATGCATATTCGGATAGCCTGTTGAAATAAACGCTCTAATCCTGGGGCCTATTTTATGGTGTATTCAAAGCATTGGGAAAGAGCTCTTGATATTCCTGTGAATCCACAAAAGAAAACACATTATCAAGGCAGCAATCCCGGAATAAACTGTTTAAAAAGTCCCCTGAACCGGCTAGGAGTAATTGAATGCCGGATTTTTTCATAACCGTATTAAGGTATATCAATCCTCCCAGAGCCTCACTGGTAATAAATGTGACTTTATGCATATCAATGATGATTCTGGTATAATTTTTCCCCCGGTAACCTTCCACGGTCTTAGAGAACATAATTGCTTCTATACCGTTAATCTTGCCTGCAAGATGATAAATCAGAGTGCTGCCGTGGGGATGTTCAATTGCCTGCATAGTACTTTCCGTTCGTTTGTATCAGTTTATACTCTGTAAAAGTGTTTGATGGTCTTTATACAGTAAAATGTTATTTGCTTTATGCAGATTTCTCAGTTCGAATCGATTGTAGAGATCTGACGGGGCGATAATCCGAAGTTGCCGTGAACTCCCCTGCATATGCTTTAACACCGTGACGATAACACCCATTTCACCCTCAGTGAGTATTTCACTGCGGGTAAAATCAACCACAATATCACGGGGGTCATCTTTTGAAAGGTGTTCCAGGGAATCACGATACACGGTAAAATCGTCTGCTTTACCCCGGTTATAGGCAATATATACAAAGGTATCTTTTTCCAGTATTTTAAATGGCACGTTTGTTTTATTTCCTTTGTCCTATACCAATTAACCTTCTAAAACATAAATAACAAAAGTTCCCAAAACCATATTAGTGTAATTCTGAGATCATGATTTATAGCACAGGGTCGTAAGTTTTATTATACCAATTAATATCAAGGAGTTACAATCGGGGGAAATTCTAAATTATTATCGGGGGATCCCGTATAGAATAACACAAGTAAAATTAATGACTTATATAATTATCGATTGGTATTTTGTACCCATTGTATACTGTGCATAAGCAACTCACGGCCATCTTTCAGATGCATTTTTTCTTTTATATGGGCATAATAGGTTTCTACGGTTTTTATACTCAGATGCAGTATTTCAGCAATCTGCCGTGTCGCATACCCCTGGCCAAGCAGTTGAAATACTTCAAGTTCGCGGTTGGAGAGTGCTTCAATAGAAGGCCTCTCGTTTTTTGCCGACTTACTGGTAAAAGTTTTAAGCAACTTCGATTTAATGGCATCGCTGAGATACAATTCCCCTTTTAAAATCATTCGAATCGCTTCATTAACCCTGTCAGCGGCCTCCTTTTTCATGATATATCCCTTTGCGCCGGCACGCAGCACTCGTTCAGCATAGAGCGATTCATCATGCATTGAGAGCACCAGAATCGGTATATCGGTATACCGAACCTTGATGTCTTCAATGAGAGTGAGTCCGTTTGTCAATCCCAACATGAGGTCAAGAATAATACAATCCGGCTTGTAGCGAGGGATCTTTTCCAGAGCTTCATGTGCGTCACCTGCTTCTCCGCATACCTCTAAATCCTGTGTCTGGTTAATAAGCTGCGCGAGTCCTTTACGGACAATCGGGTGATCATCGACCACCATCACTTTTTTCTTCCGTGTCTGTTCTGTCATGAGACATTCTCCGCTAATTCATAGTGTGGAATCGTGCATGTTATTATCGTACCAGCCTGGCGACCGCGTGAAATATCAAGGGATGCACCTATTATGCGTGCCCGGTAGCGCATTATCCGCAATCCCATGCCCTGGGAACGAACAGCAGCTTCAGGGATTCCGGTACCGTTATCTATGATTTGTAAACAAATTTTACCATTGTGTTGATACAGTTTCAACTGAATATCTGTGGCCTTACCGTGTTTTACCGCATTTGTTATTGCCTCTTGTGCAATTCGATAGATGTGCATTATAAAAACTTCATTGGTATATTCAACCGGTGCATCGCCATCTATACGACACGTTACAGAGAATATCTCTTTTGTTGCTTCAGCAAGTTCATGCAGTCCCTGGTATAATCCGCTATGTTGCATCTCAATCGGTGAAAGGCCCTTTGAAAGCCGGCATACCATTTCAGTTGCCTGATTGACCATTGTGGTAATGTCTTTTATATCGTCCTTCTTTATTTCCGTTCCCTCCACAGACTTCTGCTCTAATGCTTTACACCCTAACGCGATACCGGTTAAATGCTGTCCAAGGCCGTCATGTAAATCGTGGCCGATACGGAGTTGCTCACGCCCTTCAATGGCAATAACCTCTTTCTCTAAGCGCCGCAGTTCTGAGATGTCACGGACCACACACACCGCGCCCTGGATCTCACCGTTGTCGTCATATTTTGGAGAACTGGAAAAAAGTACCGGTATCTCAGTACCATTTACCGTCCGGCACCAGGTATCAATATTCTGCATCTGCTCCTTATACAGGTGAGCTGCAATCTGCTCGCGATACAGGTGATTTGTATTAAAAAACCTCTCGAAGGGTTGATTTAAAACAATATCTTTATTTCCATCAAGCAGAGACAGGGTCGAAGGACTTACACTTCGAATAATCCCTTCTTTATCAACTAAAAAAAGTGAGTCCGACATGGTAGCTATAAGTTCAGCTGCTGCCGCGGCCGGCGTGAGCGTAAATAATTTGTATTTTGTAATTGCATAGATAATACCAGTAGCCCAGAGAACATACACAATATCTCCAAGAAAAGGCAGGTTATATTTCTGCCACTCCGAAAATATTGTTAATAGTATAGTGACGAGAATTGATATGATACCTAACGATAAAATGATGCCTGCCTGTTTTTTCTTTAAGGTGCTCTCAACTTTTTTGCGATAGCGATAGAGAAGGTACAAGCTTAAAAACGCAAAAGAGTATGTATAGAGAAGAAACACTATAGCCCATGGTGTATGCCGGAAAAATGTATCCCACCCATAGGGAAATACCTGGGATTCGTTAATACACATTATATCATTGGGAGGAATCCACTGCAGAATAATAAGCAACAGCGGTAAACAGAATATCATCGGATACAGAAGTGGAAATCGCAGAAGCCTGTGTCTCTCAGTAAATACAAGGGTAAACAATAAGAAAAAGCCGCTCATGCTTATCCCGCCGATTGCACTGATCTTTAAAAAGAACCTGGCAAAAAATAACGGTGTGTCCCGATTATGGATATGAAAAAATGAAAAGCTCCAGATAGCAAAACTGAGGAAAAGAAAAATACACGCCTGTGAGAGATATGATTTTGAATCGCGTATAAGGATATACGTTATAATATAAATATAACTGACAAAACAGAAAAAATGTACATAAGTGAGAACATTCATAATGAATATACCAGTGAGTGTAAAAGCGTTGATATGTTAAATTCTTTATCCCCGATAGCACACTATTATTTAATAATTAATTCTGATTGTTCAATATAAATCATTGCTTCATCAAATAACCTGTCCACATCCCACATGGTCAGCCCAGGATAATCACAATACGCTCCATCTGGTTATATAACCTGATATTGATTATAACACGATATATGCTGAGTATTAAATCAGGGCAGGTATATTTTTTTTATCGGGGAAAACCCTATGCGGAGATAGTAGATATTAGTACAGCATTGAGGAATATCATAATCGAACTCAGGCAAAAACCTCAGGTGGTGGCAGGTGATTGACTATTACTTCATCTTCAGGCAGGGTACAGGTGATAATAGTACCGTTTTTTTCACCACGACTAATGTCTAATGATGCCCCGATTATTCGGGCACGATACTGCATAATACGTATACCCATGCCATTTTGACGCTGTTCCATATCAGGAATACCACTACCATTATCAATTACCTGTAGAGCCGTTTTTTGTTGAATTCGAGTGAACGTAACTTTAATGTAATTTGCGTTACCATGTTTTATTGCATTGGTAATTGCCTCCTGCACAATACGGTATACATGTGTCACCGTTACTTCATTTGAAACAGAGACGGAAATGTCATCATGAAAGTCACATTGTACACAAAACATTGTTGCTACTGAGTGCGTTAGTTGTTGAAGGGCATGCCTTAGTCCGTCTGCCTGGATATCAACAGGGGATAATCCCTTTGCAAGATGATGCACCATATCTGTGCCCTGGGATAGAAGGGCCGTTATATCAGTAACATCTTTTTGTGTAATATTTTTATTTTCATCAAGTTTATGCTCCAATGCTTTGCACCCGAACGCAATACCCGTTAAATGCTGGCCGAGCCCGTCATGTAAATCATGTCCTATCCGCAGCTGCTCCCGTCCCTCAATTTCCACCACCTCTTTTTCCAATTTACGCTGTTCAGAAATATCCCGAACAACGCAGACAACGCCCTGTACATCCGCGTCACTGTCGCATAAACAGGAACTGGAAAAAAGTACCGGGATTTCTTTACCGTCTTTCGTATAACACCACGTTTCGATATTATAGACCGGTTCCTTTTTACAAAGCTCATGGATACTTTGAATTCCTGACTGATCCATTCGAAAAAAGGTTTCAAATGGATGACCAAGAATATCCTGATTATCACAGCACATGAGCCGTAATGCAGCGCTATTTACCTTTTGAACGGTTCCGTGCTCATTGACTAATAATAATGCTTCGCTCATTGTTTCAATCAGCTCATTTGCTGCAGTTGCGGGTGACAAGGAAAAGAGCTGGTATTTAGTTATGGCATACACGATACCTGCCGCCCATACTAAATAGACCATATCATTAACATGCGGTACCTGCGCCAAATCCCATTCAGAAAGAAGTCCGGTGAGGGTATTAAGAATAAAAACAATTATAATACACCGGATTATTATATTTGTCTGTTTCTGTTTAATCGGATTAGTGTTTTTTTCCCGGTACCGGAAGAGGTAAATAATAAAGGTAATTGCTACACCGTACGCATAGAAATAATACACATAGGTCCATAAGGAAGATGTATTAAGGATAGTATCCCAACCAAAAACATATGTATGTGATTCATCTATCTGCAATACTGCATACTCAGTGAATTGTTTATAGAGCAGTACCAATGGTAACCCAAAAATCACCGCATAAAAAAGTTTTGAGCGCAATGCGCTTCTGTTTTCAGTGAAAACCAACACAAAACAAAGGAAAACACTTGCAAAAGGAATACCGCCAACCGCACCGATATTTACAAATAGTTTTGCGGTTTCCAGGGACACATACCGTGAATGGATAACGGTAAATGAGAGACTCCAGAGTGCGAAACAGGAGAATAATACGGCACACACTACGGACAAAAGGGACCGGGGATGTTTAATAAAAATATACCCTATCAGATAGATATAGGTTATGCTGCAGAAGAAATGAAGGAACGAGAGGTATTTGAGCATTACCGGCCTGCCGATTCTTCCGGCATGCTATAATCATTACCTATCATCATGAATATCCTTTTTCAAAATCCATATAAGGGACCTCTAGAAATTACATTTATTAGTATACCCTGGCAATACCTGTCCGGAAATAGGATGGTTACCATGTGTTTGATGTTTCTGCAAGTATGTTTTTATCCACTGCGAGGATAAATGAACAATAGGTAGTTTACTGCCATTGAGAATTATACTCGCAGTGTATACGTTTCGTATGAGTTCTGGTGCAATTAAATTGCTCCATAACTCAACTCAGCTTTATTATTGTCCGGAGGTGTTTTCTGATAGTGCCGAGATATCGCCTGCATCTTCACAAATAGTAAAAATCTTATCCAAATGTATTAATTCCAGCCGCTCGCGACATATGTCGCTTACATTGAAGAGGTAGAACTTTCCCCCGGTATTTGTAACTCGATCTCTCAAACGCATAAGCAACGTAATGGTAGTGCTGGAAAGATAGGTTAACCTCGATAAATTTACCATTACTTTTTCGGGTTTATACGATTCTAATTCTAAATCAATTCTACCCTGTATTTGAATGATATTATTCAGGCCAACCTGATCCGGTATTAGTATTTTGCTCATTCGATTCTTGTTATTGTGCTCGAAATGTAAATTGTTTGATGAAGACATATTAATCCACCTTTACTCCTGGTGTACCAGGTAATTCAAAATCTTCTGAAATGAAAAGCACTTTATCGAGAGAATAATTTCGCAGTAATCCCCATACTTTTTCCTGAGGTCTGCAAAAGATTACTTTGATACCATATTTTTTCATACGATGATTTAAAAATATGAAACCACCCAAAGCATTACTATCTATAAAAGTTACCTTGTTCAGATCAATAACAATGTGTTTATATGCATGATGTTCACTATCTTCCACAATTTTTATAATATCAATTGTATCTATACCGGTAATAGTACCAAAAAACCTGAAAAAAAGCGTATTTTCGTTTTTTTCTTCAACTATCACAATTCTATCCACCAGGAAGATTTAATGCAATTGCTTCCACAATATATTGATCCCTATATTTTTATGGTATCCAAAGATTTAAATTTTGCCAAGCAGGGATAGTCCTAAATATTGTATAGGGGATTCCCCGATTGAGAATTTAGGAATGATCCTGATTGGAAAAATTAAGAATTGGGTTTATTATTAATAAAGCCTTAGTTTGCACATTACAGTCATAGATTGTATTATCACTGTGCACATCACTTCTGCCCAACAAAATTCATCCGTATGGATTGAATGTTTATGGAGATAAAAAAACAACCTTCCGCCAATGAAAGAAATACTCCATCGATGCATCCTATTTTACCCTATGTTTGAATAATATTTAGAAGACAGGATATTCTATGGTACCGTTTATCGTTTGGCAAGAGAATTACAATATAGATATACCTTCACTCAACAGGCAACATAAGCGTATTGTTAACAGCATCAATTATTTGTTTGACCATGTGTACAAAGAACAGGAAATTGATTTTATAAGGAAGATTTTAAAGGTATTACTGGGGTATACAAAATCCCACTGCCGATATGAAGAGATTCTGTTGCGCCGGGTGAGTTTTCCCTATCTTACCAATCATATGTTTCTCCACAAGTCAATCATTGAAAAGACGGCAACTATATGTGAAGAATTGCAGTCTTCTAAAAGCAATGTCCCGCAAGAGATATTTACTCTCCTTAAAAACATGTGGATTGACCATATAATGAAAGAAGACACTAAGTTTGTTGAGTATTTATTGGACGATTTTATTCAGTGAGAGGTTTGGGGAGGGATAGCCGTAAATCTTCTCAAATTATATGGAAGTAACATAATTCATATTTCTTCAGAAATGTGAAATAAAACTTGGGGTAACGGGAAACTTCTTTTATGTATCTTCAGGCAGCTTAATTATTATCCGTGTCCCGCGCCCGGGCTCCGAATCAATGGAAAGTTCCCCGCCCAGAGATCCAATCCTTTCTGAAATATTGAATAATCCCATTCCCTTTCTGGCAATTTGCCGCGAATCTTCCTGCGAAACCGAAAATCCAGCCCCATCATCCGATACTTCTGTAATAAGGAAATTATCTTTCCGTTGAATGGTTACCCGGGCTTCTTTTGTTTCGGCATGTTTTAAAACATTGAGTAACAGTTCCTGAACCGCTTTGAATATGGTAACTTTCTTTTCAAATTCCAACTGGACATCCTGAACGTCACAATGCAGGCTGATTGACATATCATATTTTTCTATATAGCGCGTGGTCAGCCATTCAATTGCCGAACCAAATTCCTGCTCATACAACGCAGAAGGGCTGATTTCCTCTATTATGGAATGGGCGTCATCATTGGCTTTCCCTATCAACTGGTAAATCTGATTGAGCTTTTCCTTTTCTTCATCATCGGCTTGTTCTTTAATCATCGGCGCTAAAAACAGTTGTGCGGCTGTGAGATATTGTCCCAGGTTATCATGGAGTACGTTTGAAATCTTTCTTTTCTGCTGTTCCTCCATTAGTATATGCTGATTAGCTAACTCCCGCAATTTATGCCGGTATTGTTTTGTTTCTTCTTCAGCCTTCTTCCTGTTGCTGATATCCACAAGAGTGATAAAATCAGCCGGTTTCCCTAAATATTCTATGGTTTTTGAATATTGTTCGACCCATTTAACCTTACCTGATTTTGTGATTAATCGATATTCATACTGGGTTACAACATCCGGCTCACCTGACTGCTTCTTTTGCGCCTGTTCCATGGCAAAAGAGAAGTCATCAGGATGTATTGATCTCTTTGCAAAATCGATGAAATTAAAAGACATATATTCTTCAACAGAGTATTCAAGTAAATCAGACATCCTCTGATTTATATATTTTATCCGGTTATCCTGTAGAATACTGATCCCCATCAGGGATTGATCCGCGATTGTACGGAACTTTTGTTCACTTTCCCTGAGCGCTTTTTCTGCCTGCCTGCGTTCGGTAATGTCCCGGCCGATGGAGATAATGTACTTTGGTTTTCCCAGTTGATCATTGACGACTGATACTCTGTATTCGGTAGGTATCCTGCTGCCGTCCTTGCAGATCAGCTCCAGCTCTATGGTCCCAACCCCTTCTTTAAAAACTTTCTCTATGAAGATTGCTGCCCGTTCCAAATCCGCAGGGCTGTAATAGGAGGCCGGGGCCGGCATGGAAGCAATTTCCTTGTCAGAATACCCTGATGCTTTTTTAAAGGCCTCATTCCATCGCAGCGCCTTTCCATTGGCCGGCTCAAAGAGGAAGAAAGTGTCTAACTGCGCGTCCAGGGCAATATCAGTAAAAAATTTCTCCCTCAGCAGTTCATGTTCCACCTGTATGTGTTTGGTGATATCCCGTATTATTCCCATAATGGAATACACCTCGCCGCCTTCCATAATTAACGGGGTTTGAATTGCATTCAGGAAAAACTCTTTTCCGCCTATCGTAAGAGATCGTGTTTCATTGACCGTCTCACCGGAAAAAGTGCGGTCATCAACCTCCTTTATTATGTCTCCCTGTTCAGGTCCGAAAATATCCTGCGCTGTTTTTCCGAGAATCTCTTTTTCTGAAAGCCCCAGAAAATCTTCCAAAGCCTTGTTGATAAAGGTATATCTTCTCAGCCTGTCCTTTATGAAGATGTAATCCGTAGCGGTTTCCGTAATTGACCGGAATTTCTGCTCGCTTTCATGTAACGCATCTTCAGCCCTTTTCCGTTCAGTAATGTCGATCAGTGTACCCATGACGGCCGGTCTTCCCTGAAATTCGGATTGCACACTGTAGAGTTCAATCCAGATCAGTGAACCATCCTTCTTTACCGCTTTGTAGGCAATCATGCCTTTTTCTAATTTGCCCTCCATCCTCTTCTTCAGATTTTTCACTGTTTTCGGCACATTGTCCGGGTGAATCAAATCCGTTGGCCCCATGTTGCCGATAATTTCTTCCGGATCATACCCGAAAGTTCGGGCAAAGCTTGTATTCACATACACTATCTTCCCATCCTGGATGATATATATACCAACAACGGCCTTTTCAATGAGAAGCCTGAAATTGTCATCCTGCGGCACTGCACGCACATCGCCGGCCTCAAGCCCGGCTGTACGTCTGCGTAAAGCCTCCAGTTCCGCGATCAGCTGTTTTTTTGTTTTTTTCAGGTCATTCATGGTGTAGATATGGAATTTGGAAAAGTAGCTTTACTAAAGGGTGAGAGAAGATTCTTGATCTAAATAACTGCTTTATTCTATTTCTCACTGCATCTAATCCAAAAAGAAAAGGTGTATATTCTCATGTTGAGAAATTGGGGGGCAAGGATTAAAAAAACATTCATTCTGTATTGTCTGTATTGTCATTTATAATAGAACAGCGGCAATTGCTCGACAACGGCCGCGGAAGTTTGCCGTTTTTGCCTATAATCAACCAGACCCAAAAGACTGAAAAAATTGAAACCTGCCGGTGTTGGTGGATGTAAATCGGAACGCTACCATATTTCAATCTCTTCAGCGGCGGCTTTTCTTAATTTTTCTTCACAGCCTGTTCTTTACTTAATGTAAATAATAATACTTATTAGCACGAAATGATTATTATCTTACCGAAGCAACACGAAAATAAGATCGCTTACCTGGATTCAAAAAATATTTACAAAATTTACTTTTAAACCTTCTCAAAAGCTACGTCTATCCATCCTTTGTTAGACAAAATGTCGACCGCTAATCCAATTTGGCGCTCTGTAAATTTTGCTTTACGTACATTCCATGCATATGTGAGTTCTGTAATGTCTTTTTTAGAATAAACATCATTGTGCTTCACTATCCAGTGAACTGTCGACAGAAGTTCAAGGCCAAACGGTGTTTCGAAACCTTCAACAAGATCAACAACTCGTTCAAATCTGCTTTTTGTTTCTTTGTGCTCAGCAATAAAAGATGATGCTTCTGCAGATGCTCCAGGAACCAATGATATTTGTTTTTTGGGTGTATCACCGCCGTCAGCATAACCACTAATAAAGTGCCCTTCCATGGCATGCAATACATGGCGTAAATTCTCTGCATAGGGGCCATATGGTGCTGCTGCGTATTTAAGTTTAAGATTTTCACCAGCCTCTTGTAGAAAGTACATAAGTTTATGCACTTCAAGCAGAGTCACGAAGGGATCTAACAAACCAACAAGATACTTGTATATTAACTCAATTAGAGCTGCTCGTCCAGGTGTCATATGCGGAACTTTGCGGTTGCGCACCATTTCTTTGTCACTAGGAGCCCTGCTAGGCTCAAATACAATAAGTTCTAAATCTGAAAATACTGCTAATTTTTTTTCAATTAACGGTTTTACATTATTTAATTC
>CBDVBE010000166.1:0-13064 GCA_965372145.1 uncultured bacterium
CACCCAAGCCTATCTATAAACACTCATTTAATGTGAAATAAATCCCGAATTCGGGCTTTAAAACAGAACTAAAAATAACTATTATTTAGGGTAGTAGGGGGAAAAAAGAAGAAGTTAATATTGAAGTACTTTTATACTATTCGTAATCCTAATCTTAATCATAATCAATTTTTATAGTCTTTCGATTAGGATTAAGAGTAGGAGTAGGATTAGGAGTAGGAAGTATAAAAATATTGGGTTTTAATTATATAGCTGAGCAGTTACGAAAAAATAACTATTCATCGGTTAGATCAACCGGAACAACACCCTGTGTATTAAGATTACCTCTTTTAAAAATACGAGCGCTATCAGATTCGGCTGAATCAGACAATGATTTTTCATCGCCACGACGCTGATTGACGACCATTTGTGAAGCAGGATGGCTGTCTCTTTTTTCTACAGCCAGTTTATCTTTCTTATCTGTCCCCTGTTCTGCTGTTTTTATATCAGATGCTACTTTTAATCCTGCGAAATAGGCGCCACCGCCAAATCCAACCGCCAGAATTAATAAAGCAAAAATCACATTTTTGACATACGCCGGAAACAGCGACATATACAGTGCGGGTTTAATCGGCTGAGAACAGACACGAATAATTTCACGGTCAACAGCAGGGGAAGGTTCATCCTCAAACATTTCGGGCTTAAAAAGTGTTTCCTTTTCCTTTTGATATAATTGTAATTCAGTCCGGCAGTATTCACATGTTGCAAGATGATCTTTAAATACCTGTTGTTCACTCTCCCCTAACTCACCAGCTAAATAGAGAAGGCCTTTTTCCTCCCAAAGATTACACTCCATGAACACCTCTTTTCTCAAGTTCCTTACGAACATTTTTAAGAGCCAACCTCATTCGTCCCAATGCTGTATTAATAGGGCAGTCCATAATAGCCGCAATGTCTCTAAAAGCAACCCCGCCGGATTCCCGTAACAAGAAGACCTCTCTCTGTAAAGGATCCAGTGACTCTACTACTTCATTTATCAGTTGTCTGATGTGCTTATTACTGATTGCATCATCAGGGGCTGACAATCTGCTTCCAACCGATTTTTCGGCCTCTCTCTGGTGTTCAATTTCTACTTTTACATGCCTGAAATGATCGATTGCTTTCTTATGAGCTATACCAAAGAACCAACTGAGTATGCTTCTGTTTCGATCAAACTGATGGGCATTTCTCAGGGCTGCAAAGAATGTTTCCTGCATCAAGTCTTCAGCGAGTCCTTTATCGCCAGTCATCCTGATAAGAAATCCAAACAGTCGCTTCCTGTATTTTTCATAGATCGTGGAAAATCCTTTGGGGTCTCCCTTCATCCACAAATCAAATAAAATTTTGTCTTCTTCCCTATCTTGTTTATCATTCATAATCGACTACGTTTGTTAAAGAAATTTATTGCAAAAATTAATTAATAATACCAGTGTAGAGTCGCATAATTATGCGATTCTACACAAAATATAATTTCAGAGAACCTGACCTCTATACTAAGAATCAATAGCTTATAAGAGTAGGCATGATTTTAGTATGATACCAAATTGGAATAATGGAGTGATGGAGTAATGGATAAAAAGCTATAAAATCCAACACTCCAGCACTCCAATACTCCATAAAGAGTGTTAAATGCATAATTCAGGTATCATAACAAAATCCTAGAGATCAGGAGTTCTGAATTTACAACAATTTGAAATCATGTAATGCTTTGATATATACATCCTTTTTAAAAGGCACGATTCGATCTACAGCCTCCTGAGGTGTCACCCATTGATATGCATCAAATTCAGCATCATCCCCATAGAATGTAATTTCTATTTCATCGTTTTGTAATTCCACCAGAACCCATCGCTGCATTTGACCGCAATATCCTGAGTGCTTACTTTCTACCCCTGGTGGAAAATCATAATAATAAATATGCGGGGATAGTGCAATAACTGATATATTGTCAGTACCAATCTCTTCCCGAAGTTCCCGTTTTAATTCATCGATGAGATCTTTTTGAGTATCAATGCCTCCCTGCGGAAACTGCCACCCCGCATCCGGGGGAAAATTTTTTCTATGAAAAAGACAAACGCTGTTACCAGACTTTCCTCTGATAACAGCGCATACATTATCACGATATCTTTTAGCAGACACGGTACAAATTATATTCCTGCTTTTTTACATTCCGCTTTTATCCTCGGGTTGTTTGGATCGAGTTGCTTCGCTTTCTTAAGATGCTTTTTATATGCTGTTTTATCTTTAAGGAGTCTCGCAATCGTAGCTTTACCGAGTTCTGCAAGGCCATATGACGGATTAGCACGGAGCGCTCTATCATAAAATCTTTCAGCCCACTGCGGTTTACTTTGTTCCATATAAGTCTCTGCACGTTCAAACAGTGACGGGGCATACGCTGCATCGATATAAATAATCTCCTTATACGTCTCAATTGCTTCATTATACTTCCTCCTTGAACGCTGAATCTTTGCAAGAAGCATAAGCGCATCGATATTCTCCGGATCGGTAGCCATTATATCTTCAATAGCATTTTCTGCATCTTTTGCCTTTCCTCCATCCATCAACATTTCAGCGTACAGGAACAGTAATTTACTATCACGCTTTCTTTCGAGCAGGTCTTTGATCTCTGCCATTGCCAATTTTTTCTCACCGATTTTATTATACGCTTTATAGAGATTACTACGGACATCGACATCATCAGGTTTTAATGTCTTAGCTTTTTTTAATAATTCAATAGCTTCCTCGGTACGGTTTGTCTTCAGATACCCGGTTGAGAGCGGGATAATTACATCGATCCTATTTGTAGCAAAGGTATTTGCCGTTTCTAAATAGACCATACCTTCTGCTATTTTTCCCTTATTAATTAAAATGGTACCAATGCGAATATTGGCATCAATATTCTGAGGATCAGCATCAATGTATTTTTTATACGCTGAAAGCTCTTTTTCTTCCTTATTAAGCTTTCCATAAATTTGCGCTATTTTAAGCCAGAGCTTCTTATCCTTCCCGGCCCGTGCTGCTGCTTTTTCAAGCATCGGGGCAGCTTTGGAAAGCGTGGCACTTTTTTTACTATATATAAGACCAAGCTGGAGATAGTTCCGGGAATCAGTTGGATACTTCGTTATATTGTCAGTATAAATCTTCTGGGCAAGTGTCGCATTCTTCTTTCCCCTGAGAAAAGCACGTTTATAAGCAATATCAGCATCCCGGACACCAGGCATTTTACAATAGGCATCATACGCCAAGAGCGCTTTGGCCATCTGCTTGGTTCCCTCATAAGCCTCAGCTTTCATTCTTAACAGGTCTTGTTTTGCCTGCGGTTTTGGTTTGCGCTTTATGAGCCTATCACAGTAAATAATTGTCTGCTTATAATTTTTTGACTTATAATAAGACTCACACAATTTCATCTGATGGGCGAATGCCTGAGCATTTTTTCCGGTGACAATAGACAGATATTTTGCTGCTTCCTTATAGTCCCCTTTATCGTAGTTATAGTCCCCGACTTTCTTGGCAATTTCCTGATTCTTTGGTTTTTTATCCAGATACTTTCCAAAAGCCTTCATTGCCTGTTCTTTTTTATTCTGCCTCAAATAGAGGTTACCAAGGGCTTTATGTTCCTCATCAGCTTTCGGATTCATCATTACTGCCTGCTCATAGGTAATAACCGCACCGCTGATATCACCAAGCTTTGCCTGACACTCTCCCAGGGCTGCCAGTGCATCAGTATTCTGCGGCTTAATCATAAGTGCCTGCTCGTACATATCTTTTGCCTTCGAATACTGCTGCTTCTTCATGTAAATCATACCAAGTGTAGCATAGGTACCGATATCTGCTTCACCTGATTGAATCACGCCGGATAATGCTTTAATAACTTCATTCTGCTGTCCCTTGGCAATGACAATTTCAGCATACCGTTTGTAAAATCCTTTAATGCCGGGATCTATCTGAATAGCTTTGCGATATGCAGCAAGCGCACCATTGAGGTCTTTCTTCTCATAGAGAAGATCTCCCAGCTTTTTCTGTGCTTCTGCATCTTTCCTGTTAAGCCCAACATACTTTTTCAGATAAGTAATAGCACTATTCTTATCTTTTTTACCAAGAGCAATCTTATACAAATTATTGAATATAACAGGATCATTCGGTTTTAAAAGTGAAAGTTCTTTAAATAGTTTGTACGCTTTGTCCGTGTTGCCTTTTTTCAGACTATACTTTGCATGGCGCATACGTGAAGTTGTGTTCTTTCTGTCAAGTCCTATAATCTTCGCATCCGCCTTTGCAAGGTTTGCCACGTCGTTTGTTGCTTTATAGCATTCTGCAAGATTAATCCAGTATTTCTTTTTTGACGGCTCTTTTCTTACAAGTGCCTCCAGGTGTGGTTTTGCCTCTTTATAGCTTTTTTCTTTCACCAGTGCTTCGGCAAGAATTTTACGTGAAGTAAGACGAGAGCCATCCATATTCACCGCAGATTCAGCTGCGTCTCGTGCTTTATCCCATTGCTTCATTGCTGATGCTGCCTGGGCGATACCCTCCAGAGCAGCTGCGCTTTTTTCCAAACCGTTACTCTTGACAAACAGGTCAAGCGCTTTTGCATACTTCTTCGCTTTAAGGTTATATTCACCCAGTATCAGATATACTGTAGGGTCATTGGGGCTGAGAGACATCATCTTCTCATAGGTAGCTTTCGCCTTCGCAGCCATATTATTCTTTGTATACAGGTCAGCCAATCGAGCATACGCTTCAATGTTCGTTGCATCAAGAGCAATTGCTTTCTCAAGGGCCTTTATAGCTTCTATGGATTGCTTCGCCCCCACATATGCATCTGCGAGGAGAAAATAGATATCCCTAACCATAAGTGCCTTTGGATCAGCAGACTTAATAAATTTGAATTGAGTCAATGCGGCTGTGTACTTCTTTTTCTTCAAATCTGCTTTACCAACCTTATGCCGCGAGACAATTGCTTCTTTTTTCTTGGATGATCCGTATTTGCCAATTGCCTTTCTATAGGCTGCGATAGCTTCACCCTTTTTATCAATTTTCTCTAACGATTTTCCATGATAAAAATAATCCGTAGCTTTAAAAGTAATCTTTCCGGTAATTCGACTATATTCTGATGCAGCACCTATATAGTTCTTCTCATGATAATATGCTCTCGCAAGGTCTAAACCTGCACCGTACAAACTTGCCTTTTTTGCAATTGCTTTTTTAAGATAATCAATAGCAGCATTTGTCTTTTTCGTCTCAAGGTAACATTTTCCAATTTGGTAGGCAACATTTGCAGTCGCCTTTTTCGCATACGATTTTTTCAGGAGAGGAACAGCCAGTTTATACTGTTTATCGTTATAATAAATTTTTCCCAATTCTCTATTGGCAACGATATTACTCGGATCCGTTTCAATAACCTTCTCAAGTGCTTTTTTCGCTTCAGCAGGCTTCTTTAATTCAATACAGGCCCGTGCATATTCCCAGCTTGCTTCACCGGTAAACTTCTGTTCAAGTGCTTTTTTAGCCATGTTCAGCGCATTGTCAAACTGTTTCAATTTGTTATAGATCTGGGCGGCCCCCAATAGTGATGCATAATCATTCGGATTCATTCGCCAGGATACCATATATGAAGCTAATGCCTTCTCTATAAGCCCGGCTTTTTCATTTGCTTTCGCTATCTTTACCCACATCGTGGCATTACGGGATGCAGGAGGAATCTTTTGATCAGCATAATCAATTGCCTCTTTATATTTCCCGGCATTGAACAGTTTGTCAAATGTTTCATCTCCAAATGACTGCAACGCAACAAGAAAAAGAATACAGCAACACAGTAACGCTCGTATCATAGTTCCTCCCGTTCACATTTCATCTAATTAACTTAGGTCATATTTCTTTACAACAATATATAACTTATTACTATGTAACAATTTAGTCTATATAAAATGGTTATTTTTCCCAGTTGTTGCAAGTGATAGTAATCCAAACCGTGAAATAGTACATTGGAAAGTATTCTAAAACCTATTTTGTGATGATGTTTACAATATAATATACACTATCGATACTATTGCCGTGTGATGAAACTAATACAAATTGGGGAGCATCTCTATATAATAAAATAATTTCATATCGCCGTCATGTTACTTTTTATATCATAAAAATGTTGCCAATCGAATAGAGAACCTGGATCCGGCTTAACATCCTGTCTCAATTTCAGCTTAACAGCGCGATCTCCCGCAATGTCCTGATGCCCCACATAGTTTGTGACAGCCCGTCGTTGTTCTATTTCAACACACAACAATGCGAGAGAATGATATTGAGCAATAGTATAACCGGAATCAACCAACGCCATTAATTCTATACCGATCGAGAAATCATTGACTCCCTGCCGTGAATCCGGTTCCGGCATAACACTTCCTCCGCAGTGCCAGGCCTTTTTGTCTTCAGGAACCAACTGCCGTACCTCCCCTTCGCGACCTATTAAATAGTGGCTACTAACCCCATAGGTACAGAAAATAGCAAGTATTGCTTCAAAATTATAGGGATCCGCCGGGTTATGTTCCACTGCACTAATAAAGTGAATTACCACTGTATCAATGGTGCCTGATGTTCGCTCTTCCCATAAATGTTTTTTATTCTGCTGAAGAATTCGTTCCGAAAGAGATTTTCCGAAAACATGTATCGAATTGTCTGAATTAAGAAGGCACTGAATTATATTCATAAGCATACACTCATTTCGGCAAAGTATTTCTCTTTATACCGTAAATTTTATTGTATAATCAATGAAACAGAAACGCAAGGCAGTTCTTATTACCGGTGCGACTAAACGTTTAGGACTCGCGTTTACAAAGCAGAGCCTTTCAATGGGGTACTCTGTTATAGCACACTATAAAACCTCAGCAACTCCCTTAATAACATGGCTTAAAAGGCACCCTGCCTATAAAAACAACGTCTATTTTCTTCATGCAGATCTACATAAAGACTCTGCATCACTAGTCGATAGCTGTTCAGATTTTCCAGTAACACTTACCGGCCTGATCAATAATGCATCGGTCTTTTCAGAAGGAAATATCTACAATCCTGACCATTTGAAGACAATTCTTTCAATAAATACTGCAGTGCCGCAAATGCTCTCAATCCATTTTTCTCAAAAAGTCCGTTCCGGGTGGATAATAAACATTACCGATGCTAATCTATCATTCAATAAAAAATATCAGAATTATCGATTCTCAAAAATTGTACTCACTGAATTAACCCGTCAGCATGCTTTACTTTTTGCACCAACAATACGTGTGAATGCAATTGCACCGGGAGCGATCCTTCCCCCGGCCCATAAAGACTATGCCTATTTTAACTTACTGAAAAAGAGAGTTCCGCTGAAAAAGAATGGTGATATTGAATCCCTCTTGAAAGCGTATACTTTTTTAGTTGAAAACAGTTGCGTAACCGGACAGGTACTGTATATCGACAATGGACTCCATCTGCTTAATAAGTAACCGTTCACAGGTTCTCCCGCAAGGGGATAACCTGTAAACGGTTACCTTAATAATAATACATCTCGTCAATAATTGGTATAACACGGCTGACGTGTTTGGTAATAATTTCGTACACCTGTTTATATAACTTCCGGGACCCTCCCATTGGGTCTCTTATATTACTCTTCTTATTTTCCTTTTCGGGCCAGGCACCAAGAAGAAAATTCACATCAGAAAATTTTGGAAAGAATAACTGAATAAATTCTTTGTGAATCTTTTCCATTGAAAAAATGAGGTCTGCCTCTTCCAACTCAGGTATTATTAAACTACGCGAACGGTGTTCAGATAAATCAATACCATGTTCCTCGCATAGTTCCTTTGAATATTTTGAAGCCTCCTGATTATCGAGACCGTGAATACCCATAGAGGATACATATAAACCATCTTTTCCCTGCTGCTTCCATTCATGACGTAAAATGGCCTCCGCCATGGGACTCCTGCAAATATTGCCGGTGCAGACAAAAACGATCCGTATCATCTAGGATAAATACCCTGTAGTTAACGTTATGAAGAATGTTATAAGATACTATTAGTCACCCCGGTAATGCTAGATTTTGCATGCATCTCCTACTTTGTGTCTGGCCGGAAACGTCATTCCCGCATGTTTTTAGCGGGAATCCATCTTTTCAAATGTTTTTAAAGCATATATCCCCGTCTAAAGCATACGGGAAAGCACAAAAACTATAATAAAAACAGACGAAGTCTGGAATTCCTTATACATACAAGTATAGGAAAAACTAAGAAATACCCTAAAGGGCACTTTGTAAATTTCTAAGGTTTTCCTTATGCTTAAAAATGAATAATGACAATGACATTCTCAGACAGACACTACTTATGTGAAGCATAAATGTATTATTTTATTCCATTACATATTAATTCCATAACCAACAGGTTAATTCCATAACCAACAGGAAGGATAGCATGGCTCTTACATCCGAAGAAAAAGCTTTAATAACTGAGGCACTACAGGTATATCTGCAGATAGTAGCACGTCAACTACCATCTCAACAGGTACAGCATGTTGCGCAAATGGCTGAAGGAGTAGTAAAAAAACTTGATTCTATCGGCAGTAGTTCCAAAGGTGGCAATAAACCCAACGGTATTACTGATGAATGGTACAAAAACGTCTGCAAAACATGTGATAAACTCGGGCCTACCGGATGCCTGGATAAAGTTACCGAAAAATTCCCCGGTAAATGTGATCCCATATTACATTATGAACGGGAAAAACAGCAAAAATCTTAATCCACCTCTAAAATGAAGTAATTTTTCTTTCCCTTCCGGATGAGAATATACCGGTTATTAAGGAGTATATCAGGGGTAAGGTTTTCATCCGGAGAAGTTACTTTTGCTTTGTTTATACTCAGCCCATTATTCTGAATCAATCTGCGTGCTTCACCTTTTGAGATAAAAACTTTAGTATGTTCTGCAAGCAGATTGACCACATTAATACCAGCCTCAAGTTCAGTTTTAGAAACGGTAAAACGGGGAATACCTTCAAATATATCAAGAAAGTCATTCTCCGGAAGTTTTCTGAGTGTCTCTGTTGTTCCTTTGCCAAACAGTATTTCCGATGCTTCAACAGCAGATTGATAATCAGCCTCTGAATGAACCCGAATAGTAATATCCTTTCCCAGCATTTTCTGAAGTGTTCGTAAATGAGGCTCTTTTCGATGCTGCTCAACCGCAGCATCAATTTCCTCTTTCGAGAGGAGGGTAAATATTTTTATATACTTTTCAACGTCCTCGTCGGAGCAATTCAACCAGAACTGGTAAAATTTATAGGGTGATGTCCTTTCCGGAGACAACCAGACATTGCCACTCTCAGTTTTACCGAACTTTCCCCCATCAGCTTTAGTAATTAAAGGACAGGTAAGGGCAAATGCCTCCCCACCATCAATTCGTCTGATCAATTCCGTACCCGTGGTAATATTTCCCCATTGATCCGAACCACCCATCTGTAATCTGCAATTTTTTGTTCGGTATAAATGAAGAAAATCCGTTCCCTGAACAAGCTGGTAGGTAAATTCTGTAAAAGACATCCCTTCTTTTGATTCAGCGGACAATCGTTTCTTAACCGAATCCTTCGCCATCATATAATTGACGGTGATATGCTTTCCAATTTCTCTAATAAAATCCAAAAAACTGTATTCCTTCATCCAGTCATAGTTATTTACCAACTCTGCACAATTTTTCGAATCAGACTGGAAGTCCAGAAATTTTGCCAATTGCTTTTTAATACAGGCTTCATTATATCGCAATGTTTCTTCATCCAATAGATTTCTCTCTTCGGATTTTTCTGAAGGGTCACCAATCATACCGGTAGCTCCTCCAACCAAAGCGATGGGTTTATGCCCCGCAATTTGAAAATGCTTCAGCATCATAATACCAACCAGGTGCCCAATGCCTAATGAATCTGCCGTAGGATCAATACCCACATATGCAGTAGTCATCTCTCTTTCAAGTAACTCTTTCGTCCCGGGCATAACATCATGTAGCATGCCACGCCACTTCAGTTCTTCAATAAAATCCATGCTCGTATTCCTTTGAAATTTTGACGAATAACATCATAATCCCCCGATATGCAGATAAAAAAATAATTTTTTTCACCAACAACGGGTAACTTTTTAAAGAAAGGGAATAAGTCAGAACCACTATAGTATGATAGATACTATCGACGGCAACTATAAAGCGATAAGCGGTTTAGATATTTTTAAAAAGATTCGGGATATACCTCAGGCGGGCTTATCGATTTTTCGTTTTCTCCAACTCAGTCAGCCCCCAAATCCCTTTTTCTCTTTGATAGGAAAATCGTTTATCTACACTTAAATTGATTGCGTTCGGTTGGACCACTTGCTTCCTTTTAGCCGCCAGCGCAGGTATTTTTTTATCTATTTTTTTTCTTATTGCAGAGGAATACATCGGTTTTTTGTTTCTTTTAAGTATATAATAGGCTCTTTCCTGATCCGTTTTAAAACGTTCAAACGGAAGGTGAAAATATACTTTATTCTTTTTCTTTCTATACTTTAAAAAGTGGCAGGACCGGCATGCATGCATCAGGCTGTCCCTGTCAAAATCAATTAACTTCTTATTCTTTCTCACCTGTGAAACTATGGCGGAAAAAGGTACCGGTTCAAATGATTGTTGACATATTTTATAAAGCAACGCATTGAGTTCGGATTCAAGGTATTTAATTGTAAGTCGAAAATATGTTCTATTACCCTTTTTTGAAAAATTTAAAAAAGTATAGGAACGGCATAGCTCCAACAGGTTGTTTCTGTCAAGTTTCTTAAAATGTTTATTTTTTCTTATATGGACAAATATATCGGAAAAATCGACCGGTGCAATTGATTTTTTACAATAAAAATATACCAGCCGACTAAGCTTCCCAAATTTCCCACCCGCCAGCAAGGTATCTTCATTAATCAGATACCTTGACTTCGCATAATCGGTACCAGTAGTAACACCGAATATCTTTAATAATAAAAAGAAGGGAAAGTGCTTTCTGCGTGGAATCGGGACATTACACTTCGTATACATTTGCTGTAAAAAATGATCAACCGTTGAGTATTGATTACAATGAAAAAAATTCTTTAGTGAAACAATCTCACGTACAACCTCACTATTTAATTGCAACCGATATTCCATTAAAGGGAAACCAAGAAGAAGTCTTCTGATATCAGATAATAGATTCGTCTCTATTTGTCTCACTCGTTCAGCAGAAAGATTAAAACTGCGACCAATCTTTTTTAAATAACACGATTCAAAACCATCAAGCAGATACCTTTCAATAATAATGGATTTATACAATGGTTTTTTAATATATTCCACATACCTTTTTACAACAACGTGTATTATTGAAATAATATTCTTCCTGATATCTTCTTTTAAGGTACGTTTTCGAATACCGGGTATATCACGTGAAAGATCCTGAAATAGAATAAATTCCGGATTCGGTTTCCCTTTAAAAGAAATACTTTCCCCGGTATTATTAAAAAGAAAAGGATTTTCAAATATCTGAAGCTTTAAAGCATATAGTGCTGCGAAACATTTTTCACCGAAAGCAATTTGGGAGGGAATTTTTTTTGCATCAAGATTCATGAGATTACTGATGGTCTTAATTCTCAACAGGGGAATCTTTCCCTTTATAATACCGGGTATCATTTCTTCAATATTAACAATCGGTGTATCTAAAACCGTTTCGAGTAATTTATATGTATTATAATATTGCTTAACTTTTATTTCATTAGAAATAACATTTTCAGGTTTTTTTGCTATCAATTTTTTAAGTTTTCTAATGCTTTTATACTGCGCGGGAGAGACGGAAATAAGCAAAGGAATCTCTTCGTATTTCTCAATGAAATCACCAATAGTGTAAATCTTTGCAGAAATTAATTTTCTTCTTAACACTTTAGAGATGTTATCTTTTAAATCACTGATTTTTATAGTATGTATGTCTATAAACATTTTTAGAAACATTGAAAACAGTTTAATAAAAAATTCTATGAATTATCTTTTTAAATATACTAAATTGAGAAGAAAATTACTCATAAAAATCTTTTCGATAACTTCTGAAAAATAAAAATATCAAGTAGTTGAGATTCGTTGGTCAAATTCTGTGAGATCGGCCAACTAGTAGCATTTGTCTATTAGGCCGGGTCACGGAAATTAAAAATGCCTGGTCTCGAATATTGAAAATTTTTCAGGTCACGCAAACTAGAAGGGAAAAGTCACGGATATTGAAGCTTAAACAAGCTGTAAGTTGTTGTTATTTTTATAATTACAACTCTTTTACATGAAATGTTTTAATAAGATTAGCGGCTAGATAACAGCTATCTCTCTTAACACCTCTTCGATTGAGGTAATGCCGTCGGTGAGTTTTGACAATGCACTGTCCCGGAGTGAAACCAGGCCTTCTTTGATGGCCTGACTCCTGATGTCAGATGCATAGACTCTGTTATTTATCTGTCTGCGAATTTCTTCGCTGATTGGCATGACCTCGAAAATTCCTATCCGTCCCCTGTATCCCGTATGGCCGCAGGCTGAACAGCCTAGCCCTTTGTAAACCGGGATATCCGGTGACAAACCGATACTTTTTTTTATGTCAACTTTTGTATTATCTTCACATTTACAGTGGGCACAAATCTTTCTAACCAGACGCTGCGCAATAATCATAGTCACCGAAGAGGCCACCAGATAGGGCTCAACGCCCATGTCAATCAATCTGGTTATTGCTGAGGGTGCATCATTCGTATGCAGCGTGCTTAACACCAAGTGGCCGGTTAACGATGAACGTATCGCAATCTCTGCAGTCTCCTGGTCACGCATTTCACCGACCATTATTATATTCGGGTCCTGCCGCAACAATGTTCTCAGCAGGTTCGCAAATGTCAAATCAATATCCGGCTTTACCTGGGTCTGGCTTACACCGGTGATGTTATATTCAATTGGATCTTCAATGGTTGATATATTTACTCCCGGCCTGCGAAGGTAGTTTATCACCCCATACAACGATGTTGTCTTTCCCGAACC
>CBDVBE010000167.1:0-13055 GCA_965372145.1 uncultured bacterium
TAATTGATAATTGATAATTGATAATTGATAATTGATAATTGATAATTGATAATTGTTTAGTTGTTGAGTTGTTGAGTTGTTGAGCTGTTGAGCTGAAAGTCTCTACTGGATTTTATTTGTTAATTGATAGTTGTTAATTGATAGTTGTTAATTGATAGTTGTTAATTGATAGTTGTTAATTGTTGAGTTGTTGAGTTGTTTAGTTGTTGAGCTGAAAGTACCCATTGATTTTATTTGTTTATTGATAATTTTTTATTGCTAATTTTAAATTGATAATTTTACATTTCTTTTTTTCAACTTTAAACTCTGAATTTTCCCTTTGCGTCCTTGGCGTCTTTGCGAGAGAATATCTTTTTCCCAACTAAGTTTTTCGTAATTTAGTTGCATTTATCATAAAAAGTAGCTATGATTATAAAGAAGACTTTTTCATTTAATTAGAAAAGGAAAGACAATGAGTATTACTTTACCTATTGACAAAATGTCAACATCCAGTCGTCTTCAGGCTATGGAAGAACTTTGGGATGCTTTATGTCACGATAAAAAAGAAATTGAATCACCATTATGGCATGAAGATATAATAAAAACCAGAAAAAAAAGAATAAAATCAGGCAAAGCTAAATTCCTTACAATTGAAGATTTGAAAAAACATTTTAGCAAATGAATATCAAAGAGATAATAGTATTAGATGAAGTTTCTGAAGATATTGAAGATGGAAGCAAGTTTTATGATAGGTGTGAGTTTGGAATTGGTGATTATTTCATAGATTGTATAATTTCTGATATTGAATCACTAAAACTTTATGCAGGAATTCATAGTAAACATTTTGGGTCTTTTAGAATCTTTTCCAAACGTTTTCCTTTTGCAATTTATTATGACTTGTATAATAATATTGCAATTGTTATTGCTTTATTAGATATGCGTATGAATCCAGCATGGATTCGAAAAAAACTAAAAAACAGAAGAGTCTAATTTACAATCAAATGCAGCATTCTTTAGGTAGCTATTTTATAGTTTTATATCAATCATTTTGCACTGCTAATTGCTAATTGACCATTTTGCATTTATCTTTATCTGTTAATTTTGTATTTTAATTCTTGTGTAATTAATATAAACCTTATTTTAATTTTTTATACCTTAGTAACCTGGGAAAACCAACTAACTCCCTGAACCTTATTACCTTATTTGATATGATAGTTGAAGTTGGATCAAATGTTGTCGCCGGTACAGACCCTGATAAAATTATTGGCTATGGTATCAAAGCTCTAAACAATAACTGGAAGCAGAGCAGTATCCCTGATTTGTGGGATGGGAAAGCCAGTGAACGGATTGTGGAAATTTTACTAAACAGCAGGAACCGGTAGAGAGTTAGAAATATCCAATTTCCATACACAATAATTGCCGAAGGCAATTGCCCTACCCCCTGTCAGGGGGTCTTGCGAAGCAAGTGGAGGTCACGAGTATTTGTTAACTGCTGCGGCCCCTCAAACATAAAGGCAAACTGCAGCAGCGCCAATCCAATACAAGTCCCTGCCGTATTGAGTATAAGGTCAAGCATGCTTGAACTTCTTGAAGGAAGAGAAGTCTGAAGTATTTCAATTATTAAACTGACACCAAATCCTGTTAAAAGTGTTGTAAGATAAATAGTTCTTTTTGAGGTAGATTTTGTTTCAGACACATACAGTGCAAAGAAAAAACCCAGGGGAATAAATCCAAGGATATTCAGAAATATATCTAAAATAGTGGAACGTTTGAAATGGAATTGTTTCCATGACAGTGTCAAAATATCTCTTCTCAATATATGCAAATATTTTGGTATTACCAGGGAATAATCAGAAGATACTGTATTAGCAATTACCGAACCGGCATGCTCATCAAACAGATAATGCATAACCTGGCCTTCTTGTACCGGAATGGCACCATTTTGTTTCCACTTTATATAATTTTCCAAAACCTGGTCTCCCGGTAATGACTTATTATAAATCGCACAACCTGAAATATCCCCTATCCAGTGACTCTTGCCGGTTGGATCGTTTCCTAAAATCAATTGTTTCCCGGATAAACGATTATCTGCTGCAAGTGCAAAATTTTTATCGGTTCTTTTTAGTTTGCCATTGAAATATACTGTTGTGCTGATTTCGTCGGATGTTATAGTAACAAAAACAGTACTGTCAATTGGAAGGGCATATCGAAAGCCGATTTTTTTATACTTTTCGATGTTATGAGAATTGCTGTTCCGGCAATGTATAATTAAATGTGACTTCCACTGCCTGATAATCAGGTCTTCAAATCCTGTTTCAGTATCATACCAGGAGAGAATACGGCATCCGGATTCTTCACGGGTATGCAAAACCAGTTCAACGGTTATCTCATTTCCTTTAAAAATATCGTTGCCTATAAGATCTTTGCTATAAATTATTCCATATCGTTGTAATGCAACACCATCTTTTTCATGCAGCCAGGAAACACTGTTCTGCTGAAAAAAGTTTAACGGCCACAATCCGGCAAGAAAGATTCCGATACTTATGGAAACACACAATAAAGTAAGAATTATATTTTTTCTGCTTTTCAATTGCATTATTGTCCTGGTTTACTTTTCACCGGTAAAGGATTTACTCGATTTATCAACCCACGGATTGTCCTATTCTCACGTTATCCTAATCCCGTTGATCAGCGGCTATTTTATTTTTATTGACCGGAAAAAAATTTTTAAAAATATAACTTATAATCCGGTTGTCGGGATTTTAATTATTATAATAGGCGTGGTCCTATATTTTATTTCAAAAAAATACAGCACTCCGCTCGGAGAAAATGATTTCTTAAGCATCATGACTTTGTCTGCACTCCTATGCTGGGAGGGAGGATTTATATGCTTTTTTGGATTATCCTGTATTAAAAATGTGCCCTTTCCTTTTCTGATATTGCTAATAATGATTCCCATTCCTCAAGCACTGCTCGAGCATATTGTCTCCTTTTTCCAAATATTTTCGGCAGCATCTGCCTTTTTACTATTTAAAATATCGGGTATTCCATTCTTGAAAGACGGCTTTGTCTTTCACCTTGAAGGGTTAAGCATAGAAGTTGCAAAAGAGTGCAGTGGAATCAACTCTGGTATTTCATTGATTATTACAGCTATAATAGCCGGCCGGATATTCCTGAAAACAGGCTGGAAAAGGATATTGCTATGCGTCTGCGCAATTCCCATAACCATTTTTAAAAACGGTATGCGCATTGCAACCCTTTCTCTCCTTGGCTGTTATGTGAACAGGGACATTTTATCCAGCAGCCTTCACCGGCAGGGAGGAAAGCCCTTTTTTGTTGTAGCTCTGGTGTTGCTTGGTATTGTCCTTTGGTTACTTAGAAGATCTGAAAGAAAACAGCCCAAAGTGTAAAGAAATCCGACAACCGTATGGGAATTTTGACATCTATAATGGAAGCCGCAGTATAACCTATTGATTTTATAGCGTCTTTTTCTGGCATATTATTTGCGCATTTATATCTGAAAACCTGCACATTACTTTAATAATGGGAGTGTTTTGTATGAAAAAACTGGTGGGATTAACGATTATCGTAGCGTTTTTACCGGCTATACTGTTTGCCGATCTGATTAATATCACTATCCCTGATATAAACGATGAATACGGCAGTACTTACTCCTGGTATAAAGATGTAAAAAATGGTTATGTGACAGATGATAACGAAGTGGAATACAATTGTGTTCCAGACCAGAATTGGGACCTTGAGGGCTTTTTCCTCGATAATTCAAATAATGAGTTGTCCATGGTTGGTGGTTATAACTTCGAAATCGGATATGGCGGATTTGATCCTGGTGATATATTTATTGATGTTGACGGCGGTTCATACGACTATGCGCTTGTCCTGGATTTTGGTACTTCAACCTATGATGTGTATTCAATCGATGGAACAGCCAGTTTAGAAAAAGTCTATTTTGGACAGAATAACGCCTCAAATCCATGGAAATATACCAGCGGCGGTGAAGCGGTTACAGAAGACATCGCGTTCTCGTATGATGACTTTGAAACTGCTTCCGGCGAGAATATTTATGATGTGAAGGGTGATTCAAATGACGACGGGCACTATGTTGTAAGCGGCATTGATCTCTCTTTCCTTGGAACTACGGATTTTATGGTACACTACACCATGGAGTGCGGAAATGACAACCTTATGGGACGTGGAAGCATTTCTGTTCCGGAACCGGGGACCTTATCATTGCTCACAATGGGGAGTCTCTGTCTGATCGGTTTCTGGGCTCTCAGAAGAAAAAAAGAGGACGACTAGAAACAATCGCCGGTATATATAATAGAATTTCCAAAGCTACCTGTTTAAAAAATGGGTAGCTTTTTTATTTCCTATTTATCTATATTTTAATCGTAATCGTAAATCCTAATCCTAATCGTAATCGTACTCGTAATCTTAATCGTAATCTCGATCTTAATCGTTATTCTTAATCCTAATCCTAATCATATATCTTTATCTTGCTCTTAATCTATATTTTAATCTTAAAACTCTTTATCTTAATCCTTAATCATAATCTTAATCTTAATCCTAATCCTAATCTTAATCGTAATCCTTAATCAAATATGCTAACCAACATTTTTATCATCGGCACCGGCTGTATCAATATTATCCTCTGTGCCTTGGTCCTTTTTAAAAAGTATCGCCATAAAATTCTTTTCCTCACTTTTCTGGTAAGTATCCTTATACCAATGCTCTCCTATATCGGTTCAACCATATTCCAGTCCCCCTTTCATCATGACACGCTGATTCTGATAAAAACCTATACTGCCATTTCGATTATTATTACTGTGTGTCTCAGTATTATACTTACTGATTTTATTCAGGTTACCGGTACAAAACCGGTATCACGATTTACCTGTTCCAAAACGATCTTCTGTCTTTTTACCGTACTTATCTTAACCGTACTCTGTTACAGCCTGAATTGGGTCAGGCCCGCATGGATCGGCAATGAATACATTTTAGTTCTAAACTCCTTTGGTGTGGCATTATATTGTTCACATTTCATATTGACCATCTTTGTTTTGTATACAATCGAGAATGTATACCGGTTTTCAGCGCGCTATCAGAAAAGAATAGGGCGGATATGTTTATTATCGATAGCGGCAATTGCGATTTTCCAATTGATCTTTATAATCCGGATAATTCTTTTTAAGACTATTACCCATACGTATATCGAAACTGCCATTATCGTATTCGGTACCTGCTATCCGGTGTTCCTTCTGGGGCTGATACGGTACCGGTTGTGGGCGGAAAAGATTACCATAACCCGCGGCACCATATACGCTTCATTTACCCTCTTTACCACGGGTGCGGTCCTGTGCGGCCTGGGTATCTCGGCGTACCTTGCAAGGATTCTCGGGTTTTCCTTCGCCTATTTTGAGCTCTTTCTTCTCCTTTTTGCCGGTTTTTTCTTCACGGTGCTCATAATCACGTCCGACAGCATGCGGGACCGCATTACCCGGGCATTCAACGAGCATATTTACAAAAGTAAATATGACTACCACCAGCAGTTCCTGCGGCTTCACGAGACCCACACCCTGGAGATTTCCATGCAGGAGTCAATCAGCATGCTTGTTGACAACCTGCAATATACCCTGACCGTCAAAAATGTGTATGTGTTCATGCTGAACAATGAAGACGGCAATTTTGATATACATCAGAACCCGGAATCCCGCATTGACACCACTATCCGGATACACGGCAACAGTCCTCTGGTGAGCGTCTTTGATACTGACACCGCTCCCCTTGATTTTGCAAACTTCCCTGGGCGGCCCCGTGAACAGAAGGTCCTGAACGTTGAACAAACCCTCATACAATCGCTGGATATATCAGCGCTGTTTCCCATTATGCACAATGACAGGCTTCTCGGGCTTCTCGCATTCAAGCGAACCCGCAGCGTGGAGTTCGATAGGGAGGATTTACAATTCATCAATGTCTTTACCGAGTCGATAGGCGATGTTTTCTTTAAAAACAATCTGCTGGAGGAACGCATTGAACATAAGCAGTTTGAATCGTTTAACCATATCGCTTCCTTTATTATCCATGATATCAAAAACCAGGTCTCTACCCTTTCCCTGCTGACCAAGAATGCCGCTTCGAATATCAGTAACCCGGAATTCCAGAGCAGCCTTCTGCATTCTCTCAAAAGCTGTGTTACCAACCTCCAGGAACTTATTTATAAATTTGCCTCGCCGCCAAAAGAGGAAACTCTTCTGTGTAAAACTGAAAATGTGAATGAAATAATTCGGGAATTACTGTCCAACATACCTGTTAAGTCAACAAATACTGTCACCGTTCAAACAGAACTGCAGGCCAAACAACCGGTGCAGATTGATAAAACATCTTTCAGCTATATCATGATGAACCTCATTACCAATGCTCTGGAAGCAATGGATTACAGCGGGACGCTCACTATTACCTCTGAAGATATTGGAAACCTGTTAAAAGACACAACAACGGTAATAGGAATCAGCGTCCACCTTATTACCGGAATGAAAATGATTATAACAGTCAGTGATACTGGAAAAGGTATGGATCAGGATTTCATATCCGGGAAACTTTTCCATCCGTTTTCAAGTACCAAAGACAAGGGTATCGGTATCGGCCTGTACCAGAGTAAAGTGCTTATCGAGAAAATGGGCGGGAAAATATTCTGCCGGTCCCAGGTGAATAAAGGGACCTCGTTTTATATTTATCTTTGAGCAAAGAATATTCAGCCACGAAGGCATTAAGTTCATGTGTTCATAATATGGTGACGTTTTTTTAATCGTCCTCGTCCTCGTCCTCGTCCTCGAAAGATCAATAACAATCCAACGGAGGCAATGTGCCGGTTGCAATTGTTTTGCCCGAGAAGGAGGACTTGGGAATTGGGATTTGTTATGCTAACATCCATTATCCAACATCTATTTTTTTATCCTTACCCAAATTATTTATTTTCTTTGTGTCTTCGTGGCTTCGTGGCTAAAAAGGAACAAAAATGAACCTCCTAATCGTAGAAGATAATGACGGCCTGCGTGAGCAGATGAAGTGGGCGCTGAATGACACCTATACTGTTCTCGAAGCTGATTCCGCCCAATCATGCTATGATCAGTATGCAAAAACCCCGTGCCGTCTCGTGTGTCTCGACATGGGTCTCGATAATATCCCTGATAAGGGACTGGAAGTGATTGACAAGCTTCTTACCATCAACCGCAACATAAAAATTATCGTCATTACCGCACACACCAGTGAAACCCTCGGGAAAGAAGCTATAGCCCGGGGAGCCTTTGATTATCTCAACAAACCGGTCGATATTGACGAACTCAAGATAATACTCACCCGTGCAGGCCGGCTCCTCACCCTTGAAGAAACCGATAAGGAAGCTGTTGATCCGCATATAAAAAGCGGCCCGGATTTCACCATGATCGGTGAATGTGAAGGAATACAGAAAGTTTTCGAATCTATTCAAAAGCTTTCACACGCTGAGGTCAGTGTCCTCATAACCGGTGACAGCGGTACCGGGAAAGAACTCTGCGCACGGGCAATCCACTTTCATAGTGCCAGAAAAGATGCGCCGTTTGTTCCTATAAATTGCGGGGCAATTCCCGAAACACTGTTGGAATCCGAACTGTTCGGCTATGTAAAAGGGGCCTTTACCGGCGCCCAGACCAATAAGCAGGGACTCATTGAATCGGCAAATACCGGCACCCTCTTCCTCGATGAAATTGGTGATATGCCGAAGCACCTTCAAGCCAAGCTCCTTCGTTTTTTAGAGGATCAGAAGTTCCAGAGGCTCGGTGATACGTCAATCTATCAGGCGGATGTCAGAATCATCGCTGCAACAAACAAAAAAGACCTTTCCGCGGAGAATAATCCTGCCATGCGAACCGACCTCTATTATCGATTGAGTGAGTTCGAAATTCATCTGCCGCCATTGCGGGAACGAGGAACCGATATTCTGCTTCTTGCTCAAAGAATCATAGAAAAAAATCGTGATCGCTTCACCATGCCAAAATTAAAATTAAGCAGCAGGACAGAAGAGCTGTTGCTGCAATATACCTGGCCGGGAAATGTGCGCGAACTGGAAAACAAACTGAGCCGCGCGGCAATATCATGTGTCAATCAGATCATTGAGCCGGAAGACCTCCAGCTCTCAATCGATTCACTCACCAATATCACTTTCAAGGATGCCAGGGATATTTTCGAAAAGAATTTTATAACAAACGCGCTCCGCGATGCACAGTATAACATAGCTGCAACAGCGAAAAATATGGGTATAAGCCGCCCGACATTATACGATATGATGAAAAAACACAAGATAAATATAAAAACAGAAGCAAAGATAGAAGAGTAAGGGTAAATGTAAAATGGCCAATTATCAATGCAAAATTATCAATTTAAAATAAAAAATTAATAATGCAAATAAAATATAAAATGATAGAATTTCTACGATAGTTGGCTTTATTCATTTCTGTCCCGTTAGGGACTCTATATTTCTAGAATAAAATCCCCGTGTCCGCCACCACCCAAAGTTCCGTCAGGAACGAAATATAAAGAGGTGAAATGAAAAATGGTTAATGCAATAAGGTAAAATGCAAATCGTAAAAGTAAATTTGAATTTTCGTATCATTTTAAAAAGGGAAGTATTAATTCCATGTTAATTTGTTGAATTAATAAAAACCTTATTTTTGCTTTTAACACCTTAGTAACCTATGTAAACCAACTAACTCCATAAACTTATTACTTATTAACACCCAATAAAAGCGATTCACCACAGAGATCACAGAGAACACGGAGAGTAAGAGTATGATTTTTAAAAAGATGGGAAAATGAGTTTTTTCTTTGTCAAATCACCTGTCAGGTTGGTCTTTACAATTTCAATATTTTCCACTCTCTGTGGTCTCTGTGCGCTCTGTGGTAAAAATTATCGTTAGCTTTGCGACAAAAATCGCTTTTTGAATATAAAATAAGGTTTAAGAACATTGTTAATTTTTCATTGATAATTGACAATTGACCATTTTGCATTTTATCTCTTTATATTTCGTTCCTAACGGAACTTCGGGCGGTGGCGGACGCAGGGATTTTTTTCTATAAATATAGTGTCCCTAACGGGACAGAAACGAATACAACCTATCTAACATAGCTAGTCTATCATTTTATATTGTTAATTTTTAATTTTGCATTTTTCACTTTTTAATTTCACATCATTAATTGTTAAATCTTTCCTTTGCGTCCTTTGCGCCTTTGCGAGAGAATAATCTTGTATTGCTAATTTTTCATTTTGAACTTTGCAATTTGAATTTTGCACTTATACTTACTAATAGTACTTAGATTTTTTATAGTAGGTTCTCATCTTATCTATAGCAGCATAATTCAAGACCAATCCCAGAACTTTTTCTTCTAAAGCAGGGAATTCTTTAATCTTCTTTTTCATATCTACAATATTTGTAGCTCCCGCCTTTACAATAACGATATATTTCGAAACCATCTCATTTAAGACAACTGCATCTGTCAGAGATCCCAGTGGAGGGGTATCTATAATTGTTATGTCGAACTGCTGGGAAAGAAGTTGTTTAAGCACTTCAAACCTTTTCGATGTAAGAAGCTCGGAGGAATTGGTCACATATTCACCTGAAGGGATAATAAAAAGATTTGGAACATGCGTCTGTCGTATAAGAGTAGAAATTGATTCTGCTGAAAGCACACTCTCCAGGTGCAAAAAATCTGAAAGACCCGGCGATTTTTCCATGTCAAAAAAAGTATGAACACTGCCCCGCTTTAAATCTCCATCAATAAGCACTGTTTTCTTATCCTGCTGCGCAATCGATATGGCAATATTTGATGCCATCGTGGTTTTCCCGGCTTCCGCATCTAAACTGGTAATAACCAGACTTTTATCAGAATTATAATGCAATCCCATTAAAATTTTAGTTCTAAGGGATCGAAATAACTCTTTGACATACTCATGGCGGAATTCAGAGGTAATGAGCTTATCACCGGGTTTCCATTCCGTACCCGTATCCTTATTTTTTTTCCGTCTCTTTTTTCCTGCTGTTTTCATCTCTTTTTTTCTCAGGTATAATTTCCGGAATAGCTTCAAGAACAAGCATATTGGTCATCTTTTGTAATTCGAATTCCGTTCGTACTGTTTTACTGATCATATCCAGCACGACAGGAGGGCCCAGGGCAACTCCCAGACCCAGCAATATACAGATCCCCAGTATTTTCAACATATCAAGCGGTGGTGGTATAGGAGGAACTGCATAATCCATAACATAAGTGTCGGCAACCTCAACGTTCTCCGCAACCTTTGCCTGGTTGTACCTGTCCAGAACCCGTGAATATATATCCGCATTAACCTGGTGCCGACGCTGCAGCTCAGCCATCCGAAGCTGTTTACTGGGCAGCCGCTGCAGTTTTTTCGATAATGTCTGAATCCCTGAAGATTTCTGCAGTGCCATTTCCCTGCTGCCCTTTACGTAGCTTGTCAGTGTGTTTTCAATCTTCCGCAAGAGTTTCTTGATCGCGGCCTGATTCTTTTGTATGAGCGGATGAGTAGCGGCATAATTATTCTGGGTGGCCCGCTTCTCGGCAAGCAGCCTGTTCAGTTCCATCTGCAGCACGGGCGCAGTGGTATTATCCCGGGAACTGAGGAAAATAAGAATTTCCTCCGCAACCTGTACATTGTCATCCTGAGAAATATTCAGTAATTTTGACTGCAGTATCTCCGCCTCTTTCAGGGAACTTTTAAGGGCGAAAGCATTTGTTTCCAGGTTTATCATGGTATTGACCGTCTGCTGTGCACCCGAAGTAAGGCCGACTGTCGGATTTGAGGTTCGAAAGCTTCTAAGGCTGCCTTCCGCTCGTGCAAGCCCTTCCCGCGCCTTTTTATGCTGCTTCTCCAGGACCACCAGGACATTCTGGGTTCTGCGTCTTTTAAACAGGAGCTTTTTCTCAACAAAAGCATCGGCAATGGTATTTAATATTTCAGAAATAAGAGTATAATCACGCCCTTCTAATGAAACTTCAATGTGAAATATTTGGCGCCGGATATCAGGCCTCTTAATTTTCAAACTACCATGGAGATTTTCAATAGCCTTCACAATACTTGTTATATAAAATGTAACATCCTGAGGGTCTTTTAGAAATGGCTGTGTAAACTGCAGGTGTATGCCCGGGAGGTCAATTGCATCCAGAGTTGCAAGCTTACCGCTTTCAACAACTTTATCATTAAAACCGAATATTCCGGTGACATAAGTAATAGTATACATCCCCTGATTTTCCTTATCAATGGTAAAAGCATATTTGCCGGGCCTTGCGAGAGAATCAACCAGGACCCTGCTGAATATCGCATTACGTGAAAACTTTTTAACATAAAATTGTAGTGATAATTTATTTACTATATCCTGCAGGAAATTTCTTGTTGTTATAATTTCAGCCTTGCTCTTATCAATTTCTACAAAATTCATCACCGCTGTCATGGCCGCGGTATTTTCGAGCCCGATAAGGACCGTGGCGGAAAGCTCGGGATCCGAAGGGGCAATTTTAGCCATGTATATCAAAGCGACAGCACTGACAACCGGAGCGGATATCACTATCCACATTTTCCACCGCCACACCAGAGAAACATAATGTCTGACATAATGTGAAAAGTCTATCTCGCGCAGGGGGGTAGGCTGTTTTGGCTGTTGCATGAATACGGTTAATCCCTTTCCCTATATGCCTGATACGCCATGTATGCAGTGAAAGCGGTTGTCATTGTCGAAAGTGTTACTGTAAGTACAGGAAGGATATCGGTCCTGAACACGTCCCAGCCCCGCTGTTTTGGCCGTTGTGTTACCTGTATCCGGTCCCCGGATTTGAATCCGATACTCTGCAGCGATTTTCCCGATTCGAAATGGGTCACACAATCGTTTGTTACCAATTCCCTGCCCCGTTTCCACTTCAACTTCTCAATACCATCTTCCCGCTCGGTACCGCCTGCCCGCTGTATCAGGTTCCACATACTCTCCCGCGGATCAGCCCAGTATAAACCCGGCCGGTAAAATCCCCCCAGAAGGTTCACCCGAATGAGCGGGCGTACCTGTATATTGGGCTGCGGCAGATAGTTTACATATTCTGTCTTTAACAGGGACTCAAGTGTTTCCACAGTTTTATCCGTGACTTTTTTATACCCGATAATAGGGAAATCAACATACCCTTTATCGTCAATAATATAAATACCCTGGGGAAAACCTAACGTATCGGGAAATAAAGATATCTTGAGTGCATCACCCGGCGTGAAAAATAAATTTCCCAATACCTCATTACCGGTTTCAGCCTCTTTCACTTTTACACTAGTGGAAGGGGCTGCTTTATTCTGTGTGGAGTCAATGTCCTGCGAATACATTTTCAATGTACAGCACAGAATTATTATAATCAAATAACGAAGCGGTAATTCATTCTTTAACACATAATTCAACATACATTTTTCCTAACGAGGGGAAAATACGGTGTTTCTTTAGTTTCCGGCCGGACACTAACAAAATAAAATAGTAACCGAAAGAATAAATTATAACTTGAAGCCCCCCGGAAATGAACAAACTATAAGTAAACCTTATACAAATACGATTTAAAGTAACTTATTTAAAAATAAATTATTACAAGGGTCGTTTCATATTTTTTCTTTCATTATGGGGCAAAAATATAGAGTATAGAACAATTACCATAAGTTAATTTTAGACACCTTAGTACATGTCTTTAAAACCGAAAAAGAAAATGGCTGTTTCCGGAAATAATACAGTCCTAATCCTAATCGTAATCCTAATCCTAATCGAAATCCTCATGATGAACTATTCAATAAAAAAATATAGAGTGATATTCGCATATTTTAATAAATACCAATAGCTTAACTGCGATTCAGGCGGTGTCAATAGTATAGAAAGTGTAACCGTTTTTTGATATATTAGTTGAATTCTCCATTTTTTATACCTAAATTAATAATACTATAGAGGTAATTGCAAAAGTCTGAATATTTATTAGAAAATATTTTTTTGTTGCTA
>CBDVBE010000168.1:0-13044 GCA_965372145.1 uncultured bacterium
GTCAAGTGCTTATGCTCGCTTTCATGAGAGAGGTTTGATCCCTGATAATTTTAATGTTCCTGTTTTAATGAGTTAATTTATTGTAACATGCGTATGACATGCTCTGAAGAGACATGCCACCTTTCTAGAGAGGTTTGATGTGATTTGCTTTCAAGCAGGGCACTTGCAAACGACAAATTGTTTACAAATGGCATTCAATCAACTGGGAAGCTTTACAAACACAACAGAAGGGTAGACAAAAACAATCTGCGACACCCGCATCTCTTAACTGCAACCCTATCTGAGCCCTCCTGCCTGGAGGCAGCTTGAGCGCTTTGAGGAAAAACAAACTCAACAAAAGGGTGTAGCAATCAACACGGCTTGTTTTAACGATGTATTTGTTTTGTGCCTGGTATTAAACCAAATCTTTGGTCATCGTATGCGTGGTTGCATCTTCAGTGTTAAACCAGAAAATAATCTGATCGTCTTCAACGGTAAAGCAATCATTAAGAGTTCTGCGGGAAGAACAGGGGAATATTCTGCTGTACTTTCTCTGAGCTTCTACTATCATTTTTCTCTTTAGTGTGTTCATATTCTATCTATCGGAATGTATCGTAAAAAGTTTTAGCCATTCTCATGACTTTTATTCTTTCACCAACTATCTATATACTCCTATATTGCCCTAACTTATTGTATTTCAGCAACTAACATGTGTGTGCTGTGATCTTCAGTATCGAACCAGAAAAAAAGCTTATCGCCATGCTGGGTAAAGCACTCTGCAAATGAGTCTTTTTTCCCGCAGGGAAGAATTCTTTTATGGATATCCTTGGCCTTTTTCAAAAGTTTTCTCATATCTTTGCTCATTGAATCCTCCGGACAACTGTTCCGCAATCAAGCATCCATTCCATAGAATGAAAAAGCAATAATAATACCAAACCGGTCAGGTACAAATTTCAATGACTTATAGGGAATTTTGTCGCTTTTCAGCGGTTTGCGGGAATATATTTCATGCATAGTGGTAATTTTTGCACAAATTCACTGCAATTTCTCTTCCCACGACCTTATCGAACTATTGTTGCATGAGCGTTAAATTTTTATTAAAAAAAGTAAGGAAATAAATCCATGTTACCTTGTAGAATTAATAAAAACCTTATTTTCCTTTTTAACACCTTAGTAACCTAGAAAAACCATATAACTCCCTGAAGCTTATTACCTTATTTTTATTAGACATTACCAGGAAACGTTGTAAAAGAATAAGTTAATAAGGTAGGATTTTTGGGAGTGTCAATTGGTTACTAAGGTGTTAAAAGGCAAAAATAAGGTTTAAGAACACAATGCAGGTAATAACAAAAGATTGCAATAAAAAAGGTTTTTGACCATTTGCTGGAGAGGACAGTTGGGTATAGCACGGAAAATACTGCAACTCAGCATAAGTGTTATAGGGTAGAAATTGGAGGTTTATATATAGCACAAAAGCATGAATACCAAATTTCACATTTCCAGTTTCGAATTTCAGCGTTCTGTGAACGGCTACGTTATATTTTATCTTGAATAAGGCACAGACAACACCGCTGCTAAAAAATTAAATGGAAAAAAAGGATTTATTACGCAGTATACACGGAAAAAATAGTATACTAATAACAGCGAAGGCACTATGGCAATGTTTTTGAAATTAAGGTGGTATCTTACATTATGACAACTGTAGTATTTGTTAAAAAAGTTTGTTTTGTCTGCGGCACCAAAGACCGTTATGCAGATATCGGTGTCATGAATATCGGCAAACCGGATGACCTTGACGGCAGACCGAGTGATGCTCACCGTTCTTCAATCTACATGATTATGAAGCGGTGTATGACCTGCGGTTACTGTGCGCCGGATATATCAACCGGTCCGAAAGGTGCAGCCATTCTTGTGAAGGAACCATTGTATCAACGCCAACTTAACGATTCTACACTCCCCGAGACCGCCAACACCTTTCTCTGCTGGGCAATTCTCCAGAAAAGTGCAGGCACTTATAATGAAGCCGGCAGGTCGACACTCTTTGCGGCATGGGTCTGTGATGACAGCGGTGAATTCCATTTTAAAGCCCGCACATTACGAATAGAAGCTATAGCGCTTCTCCTGAGAGCGCAGGAACTACAGCAACAGTTTGCTGAAAAGCCCCTTGAAGAACAAACGCTGCTTATCGACCTTATGAGACGAGCCGGACAGTTTGAGGAGGCGCAAAAACTCTGTGAGGAAGGATTAAAAAAAGAGGGGCTCACTGAAAAAGAGGAGATGATACTGACATATCAGGAAGATTTAATTGCGCAGAGAGATAAGAAGAGACATACTTTCAGCGAAGCTACCGGCTAGACAACCTGTCAGGCAATAATATCAATCAACTCACCTTTACCGGCTTCAACACCAAGTGCAATCTCAACCGTTGCATATACCATTTTCTCAGCAAGTTCAATTGTCTGCGCCTGTGCAGCCTGCATTACCTGGTTTAGCGCATTAACCGACTGCGCAACCATATCCGCTGAAACATCATCCATTACACAATCCTTTAATGAGAATGTACAATCCCCTATAGTTTTTATCGGCAGGACAGCACCCTTACTTTAGAAAAAAAATCACTTTCGATACAGACTGTTTTATGAGTTTTAAAGCGCTCCAGCCATTCTCCCAGGTGGAAAACACAGCTTTTTACAGGGAACCGGGAACTTTATGCATAGTAAAGACACCATGCTAAAAAATAAAATTTATAAAAAAAACTATTGACAAGATCGACCGAATCCATTATTATTTTATGTGAATTGTAAAAATGTTCCAACTTTCGGTCTTCAGAGGAGGTGAAGAAGGATGTTGCTGGACGAAAGTTTTGATGCCGATGAAATCCTCAGAGATGTTGACGAGAAGTTTAATGAGGAAGAACTTGATGAAGATGATATGCGTGAATTGAACTTCGGCAATATGCATGACGAAAACGCCAACTACAGCGATATGGCAAGTGATTTAGACACCACAGAAGACATGTGGCAATAGTAATTACAGGTCATTGACATCATCATATAATCTACCAAGTCTGACGGGTAAAAACCTGTTGGGCTTTTTTTTTATGTAATTATAATGCATATTATTAGGTCATGAAAAAAACAGCCTACTTTATTTCAGACGCCCATCTTGGCATCCATTATACAGGCTGTGAAGACCGGGAGACGCATCTTATCTCCTTTCTCCGCAGCATACAGGGCTCTGCATCACACCTGTTCATTGTCGGCGACCTCTTTGATTTCTGGATTGAATACCGGCATGCAATCCGTCCTGTCTACTTCTCTATACTCCATGAATTCAAACTGCTTATTGAGAACGGTACTACCATTTACTATCTCGCCGGGAATCACGACTTTGCCCTGGGCCCGTTTCTTGAGAAAACAATCGGGCTGCACATCTACCCTGACCATCTTGATGTTACGCTCCAGGAAAAGAAAATTCATCTTTTTCATGGCGACGGTATACTTAAATCAGATGTGTTATACCGTATCTGGCGCAGGGTATTAAGGAATCCAATCAATCAAAAACTGTATAAGTGTCTTCACCCCAATATCGGTATTCCGATTGCGATGTTCTGTTCCGGATCAAGCAGGCTCCTTCTCATGAACAAGTGGACAGAAAAGAAGAAACAGGGATATATCCGGGCCGCCAAACAGTATCTGGACTCTGGGGCGGATATTATAATCATGGGCCACAACCACCTGCCTCAGCTCTATGATTTTAACGGAAAGATTTTCTGTAACACCGGTGAATGGCTTCGAAAATATACCTATGCAAAACTTGAGGAGGGTACTATCAGTCTCTGGGAGTATATTCCCGGCAAACCTCCGAAGGCTATAGAACCGGTATCGGTATAACTAAATTTCCTTGGAGTAATGGAGTGGTGGAGTATTGGGCAAAAAGAAAAAATTTATCACCCTGTACGAATTAAACAGCAATAGTATTTAGTAGGCATTATTCTGTAAAATGCGACGCCAGCGCATCATAGGTCTCTAAAAGCCCCTGCGAAACCACCTTCGTCTCACCAATAATCGGCATAAAATTGGTATCTCCGTTCCAGCGCGGTACAATATGCATATGAACATGCTGGTCAATCCCCGCGCCTGCTGTCCGGCCGACATTCATACCAATATTAAATCCATCCGGATGAAACGCCTGCGTAAGCACCGCCTTACACTTGTTTATCAACTGCCACATTTCCAGCGCAACATCATTGTCAAGATCAGCACTGTCTGCAGTGTGCTTATAGGGCACAACCATGCAATGACCGTTATTGTAAGGATATTTATTCAGAATAACAAAACTTGTTTCCCCTCTGTAAAGAATCAGGTTGTCGCGGTCATTCTCTTTCTGCGGCACCGTACAAAAAACACAGCCGCCATCCTTCGCATCCACCCGCTGAACATACTCCATCCGCCAGGGCGCCCAGAGTTTATCCATGTCATTCATTCCCTGCTGAAATTTTTCTAACTGTTCAGTTGTATAATTAGTATCTGTTAAATTTAGATCATTTTTAATGTCATTCCGGCATTCTTTTGGCCGGAATCCAGCTTTTTAAGTGTTTATGAGCATGGATTCCCGCTAAAAGCATGCGGGAATGACGGCCATCTGTCAATATTTAACAGAAACTAATTAAAACCCAATATTTTTATACTTCATACTCTTAGTCTTAATCCTAATCTTAATCTTAATCGAAAAAAAACAAAAAATGATTACGATTACGATTACGAATAGTATACAAGTACTTCAATTGATTAGTCAAATGATACCTGAACAGTCAATAAAACTATGTAATTGTAATACACCTGAATAGTTACAATTTTACTCTATGCATTATCCTATGCATCTAACGCGGGGTAAACCCGCAAGTAAGTACCTTATTAGATTCCTTTCTAAAAAACAAGAAAGCAATCTGTAAGGTACTAATATACAATTGTTCCCTGTAAGAAAAAATGTATATTATCTGGCTGACTACCGTCAGAGGAACTGACCTCTATACTAAGAATCATATAGCTTATCAGAACAGGCAGGATTTTAATATGATACCAAGTTGGAACCCTAAAGGACTAAAGTAATGGAGTGATGGAGTAATGGATAAAAAGCTATAAAATCCAACATTTTAATCCTTTAGGGCTCCTGTACTCCAATACTCCATAAAGAGTGTTAAATGCATAATTCAGTTATCATAACAAAATCCCAGAGATCAGGAGTTCTGAACGTATAACCTACAGGGCAACACTAATGGAATCCGAATACTCAATAACCCTCTGCAAAAACCTTCACGACAAATTTAATACCCTTGGACTCCATCGTCCAATGCGAATCGACCGCTACGATGCCGGCGACTCACTTACCTATGAAGTGACCAGTGTAACAAACAACCGGCATCACGCACAAATCCATCTGAGTATTGAAAAATTCGTTGGCGGCGGATTTGCAGGGCAGGTATATAAGGTCAGGTTGGATTCCATTGAAGGCGATCCAATTGATGGGCTTTCCACGGGACAAACCTATGCGATGAAAATCCTTATCCCCCCGTCGCATTTCTCAGTCTGGTTCCGTAATTTCCTCTATGGCCTCGGGTTTCAGGGTGCGTTTCAGTTGCAGTGCAACCCAGCCGCAGCACGATCCGGAGCGATCTGGCAGAAATTCATCAGGCGCGGTGCCCGGATTCGGTTTGGCGATGATCAGGCAGTGAACGATATCCATGCCACCTTTATTGAGGAAACCCTGGGGAGCTGCGGCGAACTGAGTAACTGGGTTGACGGCCGTACCTGGCGGCTTGAGGTGGACGAACGCCTCGACCTGCTTAACCGCTGGAAAAAAGGGGAAACCACTGACAATGAACCGGTTGGATCACCGGAATACCGTACGAAAAAACAGTTTATGGCTGATTTTGTGAAACTCCTGCACGATATGGGTGCCCATGAATTTGCCCGCCAGTACGAATGGTCAACCTGGAAAAGCCAGCCAAACAGCCTTAAACGCAATGAAACCGATAACGATCCATTCAGCGGTCTTATTGCAGTGGATTTCCGTGCAGGCCTCGCACTCCTTCCTTTTCTTCCGATGAGTCCCGGTGATGTTAAATTGATCTTCCAGGGGCTGGGAAGAGGCAGCCTGGTCCAGTTTGACCGGGGAAGTGTCAAAAAACTGGAAGCCTTTATCAATACCGACAAGGACGCTTTTCCTGATATGCAGGGGATGCTTGAAGAGCTGAAATCAGATGAACATATCTACCGAAATTCAGTCCCTGATATTACGCACAACCATTTCCGGTTATTCTACAGTAAGACATTGTGGTCAACTATGTTAGCCAGTTCTGTTACCGGGTGGAAAGTCAGGAATATCATTGACACCAAATGTGAGTCCAACCTTCGTAAAAACAATGTCTTGACACTGATTTTTATTCTCATTGGCATTCTGCCGTTTCTGGGAAAATTTATCAGGAGAATCTGGGGGCGCGTCCAATATCGAAAACACTATGCATCACTTTTAACCAACGGCAGGTACTTTCTTGAAGCGATTCATGCAAAGATGATCGAAAAATCGATAACCTGGCACCGGGCAGGGAGGATGATCGATGCAACAGCAGTAAAAACAGCACATTCATTTATACGGTTTCTTGTGCATATACCCTTCTCTTTTCTCCCCGCTGGATTACATAAATTTCTAACGAACTGGAGTTATTTTAAAGAGCATCTTGATTATATCTTAATACGGCCTGTACGGCTCTATTTTGATGAAGAGGAGCGGGAGGCATGGTTTCGGGATATGGTTGATGAGGGAAAAAAGAAGTATATAGTCACTGATTCCGATGCACAAGAGATACTCTCGCAGATGAAAGAGCCGTTCATTCAAAAGTATCTCAAGAGCCTTGCTGTGCATGTGTGTACCGTACCGATAACGCAGGTCGTTTCTGTAGCGATCGCTGCATGGTATATACTCGCACACCCGGACCTTCCCTGGGAGCAGGCCTGGGCAACCGCGCTCACTATAATTGCCGCTTTCCAGGTTGTACCCATTTCACCGGGTTCTCTTACCCGCGGCTTGTATGTGCTCTTCCTGGTGATTCGTGAGAGGAATTTTAAAGATTATAACATTGCCGTGTTTCTCGGATTTTTCAAATATATCGGATACCTTGCCTTTCCAATCCAGATGACCTACCGGTATCCCACAATCGCCCGTTTCATGGCGGGATACTGGGCAACCGAAGCCGTACATGTTGTGCCGGTATTCGGTGAAGGCGGTGCGTTACTTGAGCACAGCGTGTTTTACCTGTTTTATAACTGGCCGTTAACTATACGGCGGCGGATCATTAAGCGCATTGAAAAAAGGGCGCAGCAAAAACCCCGATATTGGCATGCCGGACTGTACACGCTCCTTTTTGCCGGATTATTCAGTGGTGCAGACTATCTTTCTCTTACCATGTCCGACCAGCTGCCCGGTATGCGTGATATCTGGTGGTGTATTGCAGTATTCCCCTTTGCCGGCGGGGTTTTTATCAGCATTGGCTGTGGAGGATCTTCCCTGTGGAAACGAATAATCACTGCGGTGTTCGCCGGAATGGCCACCGGAGTATTATATACTGCTGCTTCAACCTGCCTCGGGTACGACGGCACTGTTGAGGTCCTGCCGGTTATCAGCCTTTCGGTGTGGAGAATGTTTGCTTTTTCGGTTATTTCGGCTGTTGGGGCGTTGATTACTGAGTTACGATGAATAGAGTTAGAAAATTTACGTTAATGATTTTTCCCATCCGTTGTGATATTAAATAAAAAATATTTTCGCTGTTATTCATTACACCATAAAAAAACATTGCAATGTCGCACGTTTTAACGTACGTTTGTATGCTTTCTTCGACGATGTCTGCGGTTAAATAAATAATAGACCTTAAGTCAATTCTCTTGCTTCGCAGGGTTTCGACTTTTATTTTAAATCTTGAAATCAAATAAAATCAGCTTTGAGTTCCTCATAGTACTTCTGTTTTCTTACAGAAAACACTTATTATCATTTTGTTAAAATAGCTGAAATATTTAAATCATTTTCATGGTATATTTATTTATAGAAATCCAAATTGGCATACACTATTGGAATACATTACTCTGTCATCTCACACTGGGGTATATTATGACAACAAAAAAAAACATTACAACTTTCCTTATACTATTCTTTGCATTCTCAATATACGGCAAAGATACTTTAGTAACTATCTTTCCATATGCTAGTGGTGAAATAAAAATACCACACAATGTTGGTCTTGACACCAATGGCTACTATCGGTTTGAAGATACAATTTCATTTACAAATGGCCTACGTTTAGCATTTTTGGAATTCAATCATTTTTACACAAGTTCTTATGGTGCGGATGGTGCTTTTATTTCCCTTGATACGCACTCCCTTTTATTATATAAATTCAGCGAAACAATTTATAAAGATGAAACTTTATCAGAAAATCCTGTAACCCTTGGTAACAATGATACAATCTGGAATAACGCAATGAGCTTTCCGGATTCTTGTTTTCCGATAGACACTTTTTTTTACGACATACATGATCCCGCACCCACTCCATTTCAAGCAAAAGCGATTTACTATATACGGGAAGAATATATGTTTGAATGGGGTCCATTTACTGATATAACTGAAAACATGAATGTAATCGTATACATTCAAGCATCAAATAATACGTATATGAAAATTCAAATATATGATATGATAATTCGAGAGGAGCAACAAGGTCCGCAACAAAAAACCTATACCTATCCTGACACCATAACACTCCTCTGGGCAGCAGATTCATGTGGAAATGGCATATTTAAACATGACCCGACATCAAATAAGAAAAATAAAATTGAATCTCAGACTAAGAGAGTCTTTATCTCCAACTTTAACGGTATGCCATACTTACATTTATCAAATATGTTAGACAATACTAATGGAATTAAAATTGATATTTTTGATTTAAAGGGCAGAAAAATCTTACAAAAACATATGAAATATTTAAAACCAATAAATGTATCTCAATTTCATTCGGGTATTTACCTGGTTCATATTACTACAGGTGAAAAAAATATTATCAGGAATTTTATTCTATCCAAATAAAACATTCACATTAATAAGTGAAGCGCATATCATAACTGCATATACGCCCACATTGGATGTTTTTAAAAATGATTATAAAACGAGGAGAACATAGTGAATAATAAAATTTGTGCGTTGTGTGGAGGTTCGAAAAGGGAAGCAACTACGACATTCACTGTTGATATTGATACTGGCGTTGTTGTTGTCAGAAATGTGGCTGCAACAGTCTGCTCGCAATGTGGTGAGGAATGGATTGACGATAAAACTGCACAGTTGCTTGAAAACATCACTGAAGAGGCGAGAAAAAAATACTGTCAGTTTGAAGTCGTCGCACTTTAACGTGCTTGTATTCCAGCAATTATAGATTTAAACACACCACAGATTACTTTACGTGACCAATGCACAAATGATTTGCGATTTTAAGACAGATCACCGAGTTCTGAACAAATAAGAGCGCGATGAAGAGAACGTGGTTAAAAAAAACGCTTGACACTTCATGAATCACGAAAGGAAAAGCACATTAGATAAAGTATATGCATTGATTCTTAAGTATAGAGGTCAGGTTCTCTGATAGTATTACTCGTTATAATCCTGCCCTCGACTCCGGGTTAGGAATTGAAGGACAAAGAATAAATGGCAATCAGAATGACAAAGAAATCCCCGTATTAACAAGGAAACCATACCCGCGAAGATCAACATTATCATCAATATCACCAAAGGGTATCATGAATTTAGCATCCCCATAAAATCCGAGCGGAATGACCGGCAGCTTTGCCATAATCCCCAGAAGAATATGCATACCAAAGGTCGGATTTTTCCCCTCATTGATCAATTTTTCAAGAACATCATTAAGTAAATCATCAGAAACCGACGTATTCATCTCATTGATATTGTTTCCCGCTGATTCAATCGATGATTTGATAATATCTTCAACAAAATTCGGCGTGATTACTGGTGTTCCCAGATGAAGGTTTACCCCGCCGCCAAGATACAATTTAAATAACTTTGATTTATCCGGCTTTGCAACAAGATTTTTCCGTATAGAGAGACCGAAATGCATCTTGGTATAGGGTGTCTTTGAGATACCGAATATTTTCAGGTATGACAGCCCCATGGCATCAAGTGTCAGTGGTGCTTCATCCATTTTCAGTATTTTTTCATAATCGCCTGTCTCGACAAAATCCTGAACATCTTCCGGGGTGATATCTTCCTGCATTTCACCGGTGGGATACTTTAACACCGCTTCATATTCCCATGCCCCGATATTAAACGACAACTCAACAGCATCGATGATACGGATATCATCGATAAATACTTTCCCACCCATATTAATAATGGAACGGGCCCAGTCTTTACGGGAAAGGGTGAGTGGCGCACGGGCTTCCAGCACATCGAGATGTTCATTTATCAGGATTTTTAAACTGTCATAGGTAATATCGCCTGGCAGCAAATCATCGATTTCACTTATTGACAACCCCAATGAACTTGGATCAATAAGATCGACCGGTGTGATAAAATCAAATGCCAGCGGATCATCAAATGTATCTTCCATATCAAGGGAAAAGTCAAATCCCCAGTGAAAACCGGCACCGACAATCGCATGGGTCGGGCTACTATATAAAAAACAGATGACGGCTACTGTGAGTATCATTAAAAGATTTTTTTTCATACAGTTCCCCTATTCAACAGTTTTAGTAATAAAGTAAACACATTATTCAGCCAGGCAATTTCACAGGTATCAGGCAACTTCATAAATCAATGGATGATAACTTGGTTTCGGAATAGGTTTACCGTTCTTCCGAGCCGATTTCAACCAAGCCTCTTTTGCTTTTAATACTTCAGACAGGGCTTCCCCGGGAGTATTTCCAAATGCGGAACAGTGTTTAAGGTCAGGAATGTCGGCAATATACCCATCGTCTTCATCGCTGTAAAATACATTAATATGATAATCTTTCACGTTAATCCTCCATATGGAGATTGTGTCTTTCAACAATAGCAAGAAATTGTTTTACCTGATAAGCCTTGGCTTTTCCTTTAACATTCTGAATATTAATAAGTTCAGAAACTCGTGCATGAATATAAATATGGTGGCTGCCCGAGGTCCTGTCGAGTTTAAATCCAAAAAGCTCAACCGCAGTTTGAAGCTCAGTAAATCGAATGTTCTTTGAACCCGAAAGCAGCTTCTGAAAAAGTTTTGCCTTTTTCAAATGATGTAATCCTCACCTATAAGTATAGCAATAATATCATGTGAAAACCAATATATAACCAATACCCATATAAGTCAATATTCCACGTTCGTCCCCACCTCTTCCCTGCACGCGGATTTTCACCCCGTCTGATTTTCTTCAAAAAAGGGAATCCCACTATTTTGAAGATTCATCAAACATAGTATATTTAACGATAGGATTACTATCAGTATATCCGTTAGGGAATAAGCACCTTCCCTCCGTATAACGCAGGACTGTCTTTTTGTAATGTAGTATATCTTTATTTTAAGGATTTCGCGGGTGGAACAATCGAACGAATACACGGTTAAACTCGAGCTTTTCGAAGGGCCACTAGACCTTCTGCTCTATCTGGTCACGAAAGCAGAGGTTGACATAACAGACATCTCAGTCGCTGAAATCTCAAAGCAGTATCTTGCCTATCTCGATATAATACGCAATCTGAATATCAATATCGCCAGTGAGTACCTGTCCATGGCTGCGACACTGGTGCGACTCAAGGCACAGGAGCTGCTTCCCGACCAGGAAGCTGAAGTTATTGAAGAAGACGCTGAAGGTATCTTTAACCGGCAGCAGCTCATTGAGAAACTGCTGGAATACAAAAAGTACAAGGAGGCGGCAGGATCGCTAAAAATTTATGAAGCCGAGCGTTTCGGCAGCTATGCCCGCGGCAAACCTGAAGAGGTCGAAGCGTTACGTGACAATGAAGAGGTCTCGTTCGGATCAATTACCATTTTCGATCTCATTGCAGCCTTTAAAAGTGTTTTAGAGAAAGCCGGCGAGATCGATGAAGATTCTGTCCAGGTTGTCCAGCGAGAAAATGTCAGGCTTGATGACCGGATCGAACATGTCCTCGGCTTTCTGCAAGATACCGATGAAGTGCTCTTTGAAGATCTTTTTAAGGATGATTTCAGAAAGATTGTACTTGTTGTCACTTTCATGGCACTACTGGAACTGGTAAAAATGAAGGAGATAACTTTCCGCCAGGAAGAACAATTCGGAAGACTCTATGTAAAAAAACTCAAAAACGCTCAACCAAAGGAATAGCACAGCTATGAGCGACCAGGAAAAACAGCCTAAACAGGAAACGAATACAACGCCGGAATCGTTACGCATTTTGGAAGCGGTGCTCTTTGCCTCGGAAGATGTCCTGAGTGTAGCGAAACTTAAAGAGATTCTTCCTGATGTGCAGGATGTGCGGGTTATCAGGAGAATGGTCGATAAGATCAACATTCATATGCAGCGGGAGCGGCATCCTTTCGAGATTGTTGAACTGGGCGGCGGCTACCAGTTCCGTACCATTCCATATTATCAACCATGGGTACAGCAACTGTTTAAAGAGAAGGCAACAAAAAAGGTTTCAATTCAGGGGCTGGAATGCCTTGCAATCATTGCCTATAAACAGCCTATCTCAAAAACCGAAATAGAATCGATCCGCGGGGTGCTCTCTGACGGCGCCATGAAAACACTTCTTGAACGCCGCCTTACCACTATCAGCGGGCGTAGTGACGGCCCGGGACGGCCGCTGCTGTATAGTACCACCCCGGAGTTCCTTACCTATTTCGGGATCAACAAATTATCGGATCTGCCAAGAATTGAGGAATTCGAGGCTATGGCACGGGAGAAGATGGAAGAGGTCTCACAAGAAGAATTGGAAGGACTGGGCATACCACTAGAAGCAGTCGAAAGTCAAGAAACAGTCGAAAGTCAAAAGTCGAAAGGCGAA
>CBDVBE010000169.1:0-13006 GCA_965372145.1 uncultured bacterium
AGGTTCACCCCCTTCATCTTCCTCCGGAAATTCAATCTGCGTGCAGGTTATTAAAAATCCTGCAAAAAGCAGCGCTACGATTAAATATACGAATTTCTTCAATACTCGCATCTCTCCCCCTTGAGTATTTCTACATTTCTGTTTTAGGTTTTCCTAAAACACGTTTTTATAATAATCAACCTAATATCAACAACTTACATATCTAACAAATTCAATTGTGATCTGGTACGGCTTCAACTTTTAGTATACCGTAAATTTGAAATTCTTTCAATAAAATTCTAAGAAAAGGCATGTAAACTATTAATAATAGCTAAGATAGCCCCTCTCTCATAGAGCCACTTATCTAGTCGCTTTTTAAATCATATTGGTTCATAAATACATATGTATACTATAAATATATACAGAAAATTGAAAAAAGGAGTAAAATTAAGTAGGAAAATAATTCAAAAAGTATATTTGAATCCGGAAAGCAAAGTTTAATTCAGACAAAAATAGAATAAATCGATTAAATTACCAGGGAACCCACGCAATTTTAAAGCTCGCAGAGCTGCTGTTTGGTTTGACCGTCAATAACAATTCACCGCCCGGACCAGCGGAAGCTGCCATACTGCAATACCATTGGCTTTCCGGAAAATTCTTAAAACTTCCACCATTAACTGCAACATCAATATTACTTTGAGGTGGTTGTTTATCAACTACCACACTCTTATTCGAGCCAAAAGGTATAGAGTAGGTCGTCTCTTCATTAATGTTGAAAATAGTGCTGTTATTATCGCTTTCCGACAATTGAATCCCTGTCGGAACCACTTTAACCGTTCTGTCCTTAGAAGCGGTATTACCTGCATTATCAGTTACCTTATAATTTACCGTGTAGGTTCCTTCAACAGAGGTATTCACATTCCCGGTAATCACAATCTTATTCGTTATATCACCATCAACATTATCTGTTGCAGTAGCACCGGGCTCATTATAGGTCTGATCGATCTTTACTTCCATGGGATTCTGGCCTTTTAATGTGATTACCGGTGGGATGTTATCCGTTGAGACAATTACTGTGCGTATCTTCTCTGCCTTATTACCCGACAAGTCTGATACAGAATATATTACTTCATATGTCCCGGCAGCGGAAGTATTCACATCACTGTTATCAATCTGAATTTGACTGGAAAGGTCCCCGTCAACATTGTCAATAGCTGTGGCCCCGGGTTCATTATAGGAATCGCCAACCTTCAGCGGTAAGGGATTGTCCCCTTTCAGGGTGATAACCGGCGGTTCATCATCCTGCTCCACTGTAACGATCCGTTCATCGGAAGCGATATTTCCCCCTGTATCAGATACTGTATACGTTATTGTATAGGTCCCGGCAACGCTTGAATTGACATCTCCGTTAATCTCTATCTTATCGGTAAGGTCACCGTCAACACTGTCATACGCAGTAGCACCAGGCTCAATATAGGTTTGACCGAGAAAGAGATTCATGGGATTATCGCCCTTCAGCGTTAGAATCGGCGGGTCGGTATCCTTGGCGACATTAACGATACGTTCAACAACCCCTTCATTCCCATGTGAATCGGAGACTCTATAGGTGACAATATAGGTTCCTCCGACTGTAGAATTGACATCCCCGCTGATCTCAACCTGACTGGTCAGATCACCATCATAATTATCGATTGCACTCTTGACCCCTGCTTCAGTGTAGAGATAACCAAGGCCTAAATTAACCGGATTCGGCCCATTTAACTCGATTACCGGAGCAATTGTATCAACGACTTCTACCGTCCTCTCTTTAGACGATTCGTTCCCTGAAGCATCAGATACGGTATACGTCACAGTATAGGAACCCAGTTTGTTTATATCAATATTATGATCCACGTCAAAATCATTAAACTCTATGGTACCATCAACATCATCTTCCGCATATGCGCCCGGTTCATTATACGGCTGATACACATCTGTCGAGCAGGGATTCGGCCCACGTAAAGATATTACCGGCGGCACTGAATCGACAATACCGACAATTACTCTGCGTTCATCGGTGTCTGTATTTCCTGCAGCATCCGAAACAGAATAGTAGACCGTATACACCCCATTTGCCTGTATATTTACCTCATTATTATCAATCGCTATTTTATCGGAAATATCCCCATCAATATTATCTTCAGCTTTGGCACCGGGCTCTACATACGCATCACCTTTATTAAGATGCATCGGATTTTCACCTTTAAGTGTTATCATGGGCGGGATCGTATCCTGATACTCCTTTACAATTACAGAACGTGTTGTCATGGCGGTATTACCGGCAGCATCCTCAACCGTATAGTAGACAAGATTCGTATCTGCAATAGTGGTATTTATAATGGTATCATGCTTTACAATTTTATATGAAATATTTCCATCTACATTATCTGTTGCAGTAGCACCCGGGTCTTCATATTTCTGCCCTACCAGGAGCATAAACGGATTATCACCAAGGAGTTTCATTTCCGGTTTTTCCTTATCACTCCCCTGGCTGTCTTTAATGGTAACGATCCGTTGGGCTGTGGCGGTATTACCCGCTGCATCGGAAACCGTATAGGTGCGTGTATAATTATCTTCCTTATAAGTGTTAACCTCACCACTATACTCAACCTTATCAGTGATATCGCCGTCAATATTATCTATGGCTTTTACTCCCGGGTCGTGGTAGGTATCGCCAATATTAAGAATCAAGGGAGTTGGTCCAAGGACCGTTAACACGGGTGGTGTTTTATCATCCTCACTCACCAGGACTTCCAGGGTAACGACCTCTGATGTATTACCATCACTGTCAGTTACCTTAAAATAGATGAAATAAATCCCCGGGTATTCTGTAAAGTTTTCAAGAGTAAGCTGTGTCCCGTTCTCATCTTCAACCCATATTACAATATTATCGATTAAATTTTGTTGATTATCTTTATCATCGGTAACTGAATACAGGGGCATATAATCATCATCGACAGTAATAGTATCTTTCCCATTTGCGAGAACGATTATAGGCGATTCTTCATCAAAATCAAAATCTATTGCAGTACAGGCGATTAAAAATAGACACGCGAGGATGGAACTACATACCATGAGATATTTTTTTTGAAAAGTACTTTGCAACACACTTCTCTCCCCTGTAAGTGCTGAAAACAAATTTTCTTTGCAGGAACCCCCTCTAAATATACCCATCAAACAGGAATATCTCCCCTTTTCCCTCTATTATAACTATATCCCTAAAGGGATTTTCTGTCAACAGATAATAAAAAAGGGAGCCTTAGAAGCCCCCCTTCTCATTTATCTTTTAAAACCAAAAATGTCGTTAAAAAACTATTTCTCTTTAATAAATATATACCAACTACTTCTTTTTTTCCTGAAAATTTCTAAGAATCTCAGCTTACCACTGAAACCGTAACGTTGTTGAACTGCTCGGTGTAATGGTTATCAAAACTTTTCCGCCGCTTGGAAACGCACTAAGATTCAAAGATATACTGGTATATGCCTGAGATGGACCGCCATCGAGTGATACTGTACCGCTCCCACTGGTGAAATGAAGCCAGATAGAAATCTGGCCCAAATTGGTATTAATTTGAAAGGATGTTTCCAAAATAACGGTAAACTGTTGCGTATTGTTATCACTAGCTTTCAGAACATATATACTGGACACATTAACGGTCCTCTCTTTTGATGCCTGGTTACCGGCTTTATCTGAAACAGCATACGTTTTTGTATACGTACCTTCCTGCGAGGTATTTACCGTGCCGGTGATCTTAATTGAATCGGAAATATTCCCATCCACATCATCTATAGCCGTTGCACCGGGTTCAACATATGGATCACCTACCATAAGGCTCATTGGATTATCACCCTTCAGAGTAAGTACCGGCGCAATAAAATCCCCCTTTACGTTTACCGTACGTTCTTTTATGGCCTGATTCCCTGCCTGATCGGAAACCGTATAGGTTATTGTATAGGTACCCTCCTGTGAGGTATTTACCGTGCCGGTGATCACAATATCATTGGTAAGATCGCCGTCAATATCATCAAGTGCAGTTGCACCGGGTTCCACATAAGGGGCACCCTCTTCGACCTCCATAGGATTATCGCCGTTTAAGGTAATTACCGGTGGAACAACATCCTCATCAACGTTCACGGTTCTCTCTTTAACCGCCTCGTTCCCCGCCTGATCAGAGACAGTGTAGGTAATGGTATAGCTTCCCAATACGGATGTGTTTACCGATCCCGAAATAACAATCTTATCGGTTATATCGCCGTCAACATTATCTATAGCAGTAGCACCGGGTTCATTGTAAGTACCACCCAATAATACAACCATCGGATTATTACCCTTAAGGGTAATTTCCGGCGGCTTGGTATCCGGGCCGACATTTACCGTTCGATCTTTACTCACCTCATTGCCGGCTTTATCGGAAACAGTGTAGGTGACTGTATAGGTACCGGCAACACTGGTATTTACATCACCTACAATTTCTATCTGGTCTGTAATATCCCCATCTTCGTCATCAATTGCAGTTGCCCCCGGTTCAACGTAGTTATCACCCGCCGCAAGATTCATGGGATTTTGCCCTTGTAATGTAAGTACCGGCGCTGTTGTATCACCATCGACAAGTACAATCCGCACATCATTAGCTGTATTACCTCCGGTATCCGACACCGTATAGGTCACCTCATATGTTCCTATTATGTCGGTGTTTACTCCCCCGGTGATCACGATCTTATTCGTAAGGTCACCGTCAACACTATCCCACGCCGTTGCTCCCGGTTCGATATAGGGGCTTCCTTTTTCAACTTCCATGGGATTATCACCAAGAAGGGTTAATTCAGGCGGTTTTAAATCCGATGCAACTTTAACCTGGCGTTCTGCCTTTCCCTCATTACCATGCGAATCAGTAACGCTGTAGGTGATTATATACGTACCGCCAACCGAAGAATTTACCTCACCGCTTATCTCCACCTGATTGGTCAGATCACCATCATAATGATCTTTAGCCTCTTTAATACCATACTCAGTATAGGGATATCCCAGACCAAGGTTAATGGGATTCGGGCCCTCTATCACAATTTTAGGCGCAATGGTATCAACAACCTCTGCCGTCCTTTCCTTCGTCGCTTCATTTCCTGCAGCGTCTTCAACCGTATAGGTTATCGTATAGGTACCGAATTCATTAAGGTTTATATTATGATCAACGGAGAAATCCTTGAACTCGATGAGACTATCAATATTATCCGTAGCATACGCGCCGGGATCATTAAACGGGCCGTAAATATCGACCGGTAGAGGGTTCGGTCCTATCAGATTAATAACCGGTGGTACGGTATCAATTATACCGACCACGATGCGCCGCTGCTCCTCCCCAAGATTACCGGCAGCGTCAGATACCGTATAATACACCTTGTAAATACCATCGTCAAAGATATTCACCTCATCGTCATCTATCTTGATCTTATCGGTAAGGTCGCCATCAACATTGTCCTGTGCTGTCGCCCCCGGCTCTTCGTATTCCTGCCCCTTGTTAAGATGCATGGTTTTATCACCAACAAGTTTTATTACCGGGGGAATCGTATCCTGGACGACAATAACGACTACAGTCCGCGTTGCAATAGCGATATTTCCGGCATCATCCTCGACCGTGTAATAGACAAAATGCGAATCAGGAACGGAGGTGTTTATCACCGTATCATGTTTTACGATATTAAAAGTGATATTTCCATCAACATTATCCGTAGCAGTGGCGCCCGGATCCACATACGTTTCGCCAACAGCGATTACAAACGGATTATCCCCAAGGAGCTTGATCTCCGGTTTTTCCTTGTCATTCCCCTGACTATCTTTTACTCGCACGGTACGTTCCGCACTGGCTTCATTGCCCGCGTCATCGGTAACCGTATAAGTGATGATATAATCATCCTCGGTGTGTATGTTGACTATGCCGTTTATCTCTATCTTATCGCTGATATCACCGTCAATATTATCGACGGCCTTTGCACCCGGTTCATGGTAGGTATCGCCAATATTCAAGATAAACGGCTTCGGGCCCAGGATGGTTATAACCGGCGGGGTGTGGTCATCCTCGCTTACCAGCACCTCCAGGGTTACAATTTCTGAAGTATTACCATCGCTATCTGTCACCTTTAAGTAAACGTAATATATACCGGGATACTCTGTAAAAGTCGCAAGATCAACCGCATTACCATTCACATCCTCAACCCATATTTCAACATTTCCAAACAGGTCCTGCTGACTGTCATTATTATCCGTAATCGTGTACTTCGGCGCATACGCATCATCAACTGTAATAGTATCTTTCTCATTTTCAAGAACGATTATTGGCGATTCCTCATCAAAATCAAAATGAATGCCAGTACAGGTAACCAGCAGGCTACCGATTAACAACAAGTATAGCGTGTGAGTGTTTACCATTTTCCCTGCCATTTTCTCTCTCCCTCAAAAACAACTTCACAGAAGTGATAATGTGAAACCACTATATTTAATAAAATATTTTTTTTCGACAACTCAACACTATTTACATCGATTTAGAAGGGAGTATACAGAAACGGGCAGCTAGGTTTTTCGCAGGATATCACAATAGTAACTGGCTCAATAAAGCCAATAATAAAACTGCTCCCCCTCCCATGTAACAATCCCTTAACTATCTTATCTTCATCTAAAATGAAATTCTATATAAATATAATAATTCATCCCACTCTTTACTATAGTATAATAAAAATCAGGAAAGAATGCTATATTTTATTTACACTCTTAAGTGGAAAACCCGTGTTTAATAACGCCACCCGTGAATCAAACCAGTATACTGAGTATACTTCAGAACTCCTGATCTCTGGGATTTTGCTATGATACCTGAGTTTATGCATTTAACACTTTTTTGATGGAATAATGGAGTATTGGAGTGATGGAGTAATGGATAAAAAGCTATAAAATCCAACACTCCAGTATTCCAATATTCCAACTTAGTATCATATTAAAATTCTGCTTACTTTTATAAGCTATTGGTTTTTTAGTATTGAGGTCAGGTTCTCTGTACTCATATAAAAAAGGCCCCAGTGAGGCCCTTTATAAATGATCAAACTTTTACGATTCTACTGATATTCTACAATTAAATCTGCCTGGGTTAAGTCCCAGTAGACATAAAAATCACCAAATTCCCCTCCAAAAATCAGTCCATTATTTATTTTTCTGCCATCAGCCCATGCCTGAATTAATTTCTTTAACTCTGCGCCTCCAATCTCTTTCCACCCGGTACTTGTTGCTGTTGCTTTACCTAATGAAGTATTCCATGCAGTGGTCCCATAGGTACTATACGTTGCTGATGCATTATATGACCCTTTATCCTGCTCATATAGATTGCCCGTTTTACCTGATGACCAGTTATCTACATGAGATATATTCACCCGGAAAGCTGCGGTATAGATTGTTTTCCCGTTTAACGCTGATAAACTGTTATATAATAAGGTCTCAAACGAATAACTGTTTGAACCACCGCGCGCTCCAGCGCCAACCTTTCCGCCGCTACTGCCATTATTGGCCCACTTATCAAGGGTTCTCATTGTCAGAGAAAACGTATCTATCTTGGCATTCCCCGAATCAATAACCTCTACCGCTCGTGTCTTTTTTGCCTCATTCCCCGACTGGTCGGATACGGTATAATTCACGGTATAAATTCCCTCAGTGGTACTATCGATATTATCACTTACCGTAAATTCAGAGAATGGAATGGAATCATCAATATTATCCTTCGCATACGCCCCTGCTTCTACATAGGCATCATAAATATTCATCTTATAGGAATTATCACCCAGAAGAGTAATAACGGGCGGTTCCGTGTCATCTTCAACATTTACCGTACGGGTTTTGTTTGCGGTATTTCCAGCAGCATCTGATACACTATAATAGACCTTATACGATCCACCAACCATGACATTTACTTCCGACGTATCTATAACAATTTTATCAGTTATAGTACCATCCATGTTATCAACAGCTGTAGCACCGGGCTCAATGTAAGGGCTCCCAATTGAAAGATTAACCGGGTTCGAGCCTTTAAGAGTTATTACCGGCGGTATGGTATCGACAAAATTCTCAGGGACAACATTAACCGTCCGTTCTTTCTGTGCTGAATTACCGGCCTTATCGGAAACGGAATAGGTAACTTTAAATGTGGTTTCCTGTGAAGTATTGACCTGTGAAGTATCAACCGTAATCTGATCCGTCAGATTGCCGTCAACATCATCGGTAGCAGTGGCGCCAGGATCATCATAAGAACTGTCAATATATACGGTCATAGGATTCGCGCCGTTCAGCGTAATAACCGGCGGTATAGTATCATCAGGTATATCATCGGTAATCTTTACCGTGCGGATTTCGGTTGCTTCATTTCCCGCTTTATCCGAGACGGTATAGTATACGGAATAGGTCCCCTCTAGTGAGGTATCTACTTCACTGCTATTAGTATCGATCTGACTGGTGAGGTCTCCATCAAAATTATCCATTGCAGAGGCACCATACTCATTATATGAATACCCAACCTTGAGATTTATCGGATTAGGTCCTTTTACCGTTATTACCGGTGGTATGGTATCTTCACCCGTATTATCAATGACGATAACAGTCCTTATTGTCATTGCCACATTGCCGGCCTCATCTTTAACAACGTAATACACCGTATGGGTATCAGCAGAAGAGGTATTAATCAAGGTATCATATTTCTCAATCTTATAGGTAATATTGCCATCAATATTATCTGTTGCTGTTGCTCCCGGATCAACATAGGTGTCATTGGTGTTAAGATAGTACGGATTATCCCCGTTTAATCGCAGCTCAGGTTTCTCTTTATCAGTACCGACGCCATCCTTCACAATAACCGAACGTGTGGTCGATGTGGTGTTTTGATCTTTATCTGTTACCGAATAATATGCAGTGTATTCACCTTCTGCATAGGTATTAACACTACTGTAATCAATCACAATATCGGATGAAATGTCGCCATCTTCAGTATCGGTTGCCTTTGCTCCCGGGTCAATATAGGTATCGCCGATGTTCAACGGATACGGATTTGGGCCAAAGAGTGTTATTGAGGGGCCACCTCCCTCATCCTCACCATAATCAAAATCAATTTTTGTACAATGAAACAATACTGCGATACAACCTGTAAACAAGATCAGTTTATATGGTACTGCTGCTACTTTCATACTTACCCTCACGTTATAATATTTTTCTACCTGCTCGATCCTGATGAATCCGGGGATATATTGATGAGTCTTTTTAAAAAAATTCAAAGAAACTGTTCAGCTATAGCAAAAACACAATATTTGAATAACTCTTAATCCTAATCTTAATCGAAAAAAGATAACATTTGATTATGAGTATGATTAGGATTAGGATTAGGATTAGTATACAAGTACTTCAACTGATTTATTATATGATACCTGAACAGTCCAATAAAACTTTGTATTTATAATACACCTGAATAGTTACAAACCAAATTCAATTCCACAGGTTTTATAAGGAGAATTTATTATATCGTCCCTCTCAATATCCCTACTTAACTATTATACAAAAAACAGTCGCTTTTGTACATCTAATAGTTCATTTTGTCTATGGTCGGTCTTTTCCAAATAAAATGGCCACCCGCAAGTGGCCTCCCCAAGACACTTCATTTACAGATTAAATGTGTAACACGTAAGGTAATTGCAAAAATAAAAATATAACAGAAAAAAATCCTTATAAGTCCCTTATTAAGGAATTTAGGGATCCCAAAAACGACTTATGCAATTACCTCACTCTACATCTATTTCGATGGTATCGATATGTTTATAATAAAGGTGACACCAAATACACCTGCACCAATATAACTGATATTACGCAATGTTTGCGAGGTACCGATTTTATCCTCTTTATCTTTCTTCTGTTCTTTTAATTCTGCTGTCTTATCAGGATCAGTCTCTTTCTTCAAATCCTCTACTATATCTAGCCAATCATTATAGTGTTTGGTAATCTGGCTGTTAAAAAGTATACCTGCGACAAAGCCGCCTGCCGCACCCAATCCGGTTAAAACTGCAAGCACCGGTTTTCTTTTACTGGTACTCTTCTTTCGCGGCGGTATCAAAGAAGGCCTCTGAGTTGTCTGCTGCCGCGGAGTCTGATCGATTGAAGTGCCCCTTCTTAATTTAACCTTTACCCTTAAGGATCTTTTCGCCTTATTTCCTGACTTGTCAACAACCGAATAGGTAAGCGTATAATTCCCCGGCTTTGAGGGATCAACCTCCCCCTCAATATTTATAAACGCGGTAAGGTCACCATCAACATTATCTGTTGCGTTCACACCGGGTTCTTCATAGTTATCACCAACATAGATTGTGTTGGGAGACCCTCCTATCAATTTGATGACAGGTTTTACGTTATCAACGGGAGCTTCAGGCTCTCGTACATTTACCACCCGTTCTTCCGTTGTCACATTACCTGACAGATCCTGGACGGTATAGGTGACCTTGTAAGTTCCTAAAGCCGCTGTATTTACCTTACCCCGGATCGAAACTTTCGAACTCAGGTTACCATCGCGATTATCCTTTGCCATTGCACCCGGTTCTTTATACTTTTCTCCCTTTACCAGATGCATCGGTGAACCGCCGATTAATGTTATCACCGGAGGAACGGAATCCCCTGCGACAATGACTGTCCTGACCTTGGGTACCGAACTGTTTCCAGCGGCATCTTTTACGATATAGGTTAATTTATAGGTGCCTGGTCTCGAAGTATTCACGGTTCCGGTTGTTACTATCCGTGAAGATAAATCCCCTTCCCGGCTGTCATAGCCACGCGCACCGGGATCCCGAAACCGGTCACCAATAATCAGTCTGACCATTGCTTCACCGACCAATTCAACTACCGGCGGTTCATCGTCACTGACAATAACGGTTCGTGTTTTTGTCGTGACATTCCTGGCGACGTCTGAAACAGTGTATTTCACAATATAGGTATCCAGCACCGTTGTTTTTACATGGCCGGAGATTTCAATATGCATGGACAAATCACCGTCAACATTATCCATGGAAGTAGCACCGGGCTCAACATAGTCACCGCTACCTGCCTTGATTATCATCGGATTCATTCCCTTTAGTTTTAATTCCGGCGCCATTTTATCCTCGCTGGCTTTATCCAGCATGGAGATAACCTCTTTATCCCTGTTCCAGGGAGCGCCAAGCGGTTCAAGTAACGCTCTCACTTTTTTTAAATTTCCCTGTTTGTATTCAAGCCGTGCCCATAACACCGCAATCTTCGGGTCACCATGTTTTGCAAACGCAGCAGAATACACCTGTTTAGCCATCGCAGTATGCCCGCTTTTTTCAAGCAGTTTCCCCGCTTTTTCCAGATAAGCTTCATATTTGATATAATCAAGCTTAAACACATTCAGGTAACTTATAGCTGCAGCACTATCCTGCCCGGCTTTTTGCTGCATCTTACCAAGCGCAAACCAGGCCTCAGTATAATCAGGTTGAACCGCCACACTTCTTCTATATGCAGTTATAGCGTTTGACTGATCATTTCCCTTTGTATATTGCTTACCCATTTCGTAATAGATCTTTCCTTCAGACTTTCCAGCCAGCTTTGCTGCTTTTTTAACGTAACCATCTGCGTCACTCATTTTTCGCATCGCCATGCTGATTTTTGCCAGATGTAAATACACCAGCGGGTCGGAATTATCTAACGCTTCCAGGCTTTTGAATGTCTGCAAAGCTACTGAGTGGTTTCCCGTGGCCCCATAAATGAGCCCCTTCTCCCAGAGTACCACATGCCTGAGGTTGCGATTACCAGCCACACGGTCAATGGCACTCTTCGCTTCTCTTAATTTACCGCTTTTCCGATAATAGGTAGCCAACTGGATACGCAATTTGGGATATCTGTCTTCAAGTTTATCCACAAGTCCCTGCATGAGTCGCACTGCATCCTCTGCTTTACCCGCCTTTGCATATAATCTGCTGCCTGAATAATAGGCTAAATACATGCTGTAATCAGAATTGGTTATCTTTTCACAATTTGAGCCGAGTATGGCAAGGCCTGCTTTATCACTCCTTTTTTCGTGAATTAAATGCTCACCAAGGCGTTTTGTATTCTTTGCATTAGTACCCAGAATATTAATGCTGAAAAAATCCTCGGGCATCTCAGTTCCTGATACACCAAGCGTTTTGGCTATTTCCCTGACAGCCTCCGTCAACCCGGCATCCATATCACCGGTAGAAACCATTGCCTGGGAATTGATGGCTTTTTTTGATTTATCGGGGTATTCAACGGTAAAGTACAGTTTCACCTTTTTATCCGGCGTCACTTCATATTCAACATATAAAACATGAGTAGCAAGGAGTTCTTTCCCGGCAGATATATATTTGCTTTTACCGGCTCTCTTGGTAAAATCACGATGAGAAGAGACCAATGGCGTTATTTCTTCAATTGGAATCATTTTGATTTTATCAACAGCATCAAGTCTGAAATAGAGATATGCCTCTACCAGAGAAGATACCCACATCGTCTTTTGATCAACGCTATAATCAAAGTTATTCGGCCGCGATATAAGAAGCCGGATTGTCCCTTGACTGAACGCCATTGTCAAACTAATAAGTATCACACACAACAGTAACTGTATCGTACGCATGACTCACCCTTCACATCAAATATGTTGCACCTTGAAATGTACTATTCTGTTTATTGATCTAAATCTAAGCTAAATATTAATATTGAAATTCTTCTGTATTATTTTCAACTGATGTCTTCCGTGAATTAATAAAATAATCTCTCCATATACTAAAACACAACATATAGTAATTTGCCACCAAGTGTCTGTAATGATTGCAGTTACAAATTGCGAGGCATCAGGTTATTTTGCTTCTCGACCAACGGGTATGTGTTAATTGTTTTTACATGTAAAATATGAATAATGCCAAATTATATGCAAAAAGAGATTAGTATGCATCC
>CBDVBE010000170.1:0-12996 GCA_965372145.1 uncultured bacterium
AAATAGAGGCATGGATTTACCCCTACGGAGCACTTCGCCCGACAGAAGCATTCGGGAATGACGTTTTCGTACAAGCACTAATAATTATAAGTAAAATCAGCAACAAAACCTCATTGAAGTTATATTTATAGTATAGATCCGACATAAATAATCAATAAAAAAGAAAATGTATACTATCAAAATGAAGAAATCGTATTTATTAACAGGACTTCTAGCTTTTTCTATAACCTTTAGTAGTTTTAGCCAGATTGTTCCCTTTTATCCCATTGAGATCTTTTTTAATCCCTGCGGCTATACTAACCAACTACCCGGCTGTAAACCTGATTTATACACCACCTTTTCTTCACTTAAAGTTGTGCTCAATAAGGACCTTCCATCTCCTGAAAGATTTGCTAATACTCTCTCTTTTGTTGGTAACCTCGAACTGTACCACGATTTCACAAAAGCACGTGACTATACACCGCTTTCATTAAATCCAGTCCTGAAAATCCACTTTTTTGCAAACGATATATTTACCCCGGGCTTAGAACTAAATGGGAATCTTGAATCTTTACCCGGTACAGATTTGAATGGTAATGTATTCAGATATTCAAATTTCAGGATCAGGATCAGGCCGTTTCATTATCTGATCGTTACACCAAACCTCATTTTTGAAGAGTTGATCACCTATGGCAGGAGTTATAACACAGAAAAAACAGCTATGCGGAATGTTGAGGAGAAGCCTGTACAAGTCTCCTGGGATTATTATATCCTGCGATATGAGGCCACAGTGATATATCTGTCAAAGTTTCATACAAGGTTTTTCCTCGCCCCGTTTTGTTATTATAATCAATTCCTGGATATCGCTATTTCTGAGAGTGGGAAAATCAATTCAAATGGTCAAAAGTTAAGAGAATCCGGCTATGGCTGTGCTTTGGGGCTTCGCTATAGTACATTTACCTGGGGTTTTACTGAAGCAGTATTTGAATATGAGAATAATATGGATTTAACATCAGGATCAAATTCCTATCAAAAGTTTAAAGTTAGTACAAAATGGGAAAACCAGTATTTTACCGAACGGTTCGGTTATGCTATTTCTTTCGATTATATCAAACATGATTTCGAACGTGTTGTATTGGATTATAAGCAAAGCAGTGACATGGAGAGTGAACTTGGACGCCGGGAAATCAGGTTTGATGTGATGCCTATTTTTAATTTGAATCGTAATGTGAGTTTAAGACCGGAATTTGATTTTTTCTTTAAAGATATGCCAGGCTCGACTGATATTAAAAAATTTCGTTACTGGCTTCATCTGCATGTCCTTTTTTAATTTAAGAATAGGAGGGAATATGAAGTTACAATTTTTTAAAAACAGCATTATTAGAAAATGTTTTGGTGTAAGTCTTTTAGTTGTTATTTCTGTTGTTTTATACAGCTACGGTTGTGGTGGTGGCGTAGTACCCTATGTACCAACCCAGACAGGAGCAAGTAGCAGTGCTTTGACCGGCCAGTTTTTTATATTCGAAAAAGGTATTGCAATTAACATGTTTGATGTTAAAAAATTTCAGCCTATATTTCGTAATATCATTTTAACCGGAAATGAGCGAACGGAACATAAAACAATGAAGACAGCAAAAAAGAAGCAGAAAGCAGACACAAATAAAGGAATATCGGATACTGTAAAAGTTACCTGCGATGCTTCTGCTCATGCGGAACCGGTTCTCAATATTCATAGACTTCATTGATCTATATTATTTATCTATAATTTTACTCTAAAGGAATCATCGTTAATGAAATGGCATATTCTTTTAATAGTTATATTTTTTTGCCTGGTTTATTCCGGGCGTAGTCAGGACTCCTTCCAGAGTAGTGAAGTAGAAGAAGATTCACAGGAACTACCGGAGAATCCATTTGTTTCAGACGGGGAGGAGTCGGTATCTGCGGACCAGGAACAACAAACGGACACGTTAGAGGCAGAGAGTAATCCTTTTCTTACTCAAGCGGAATCTGAGAATGAAACGGAAATGATAGATGAATCAGGAAAGAGAGGGGTTGACTTACTCTTAGATATTGGCATAGGCATTAATCTGACGCAGTTTGCCATTAAACCTGAAGATATTACTACAGAAGGAAAGGCCAATTTTCTCTTTAATGCCGGTGTTTTGGTTCCTTTCGGCCGCTATTTTTATGCATCACTGGCAGTTCGATATCTGCGGCTTTCTGTAGAGTTCTCTATTGTTGATACATCCTTTGATAAGATTTTAGATGACTACGTAATAATGATAACATCCACAGAATCAAATGAAGCATTTACATTCATCTCGGCTCCTGTTAAACTTGGTATGCGTTTTGAAGTTAAAAGATTTACTCCCTATTTTAATGTAGACTTTGAGCCTGCATATCTCACTGCGAGCAGTCAAACCAGTGAGACTGATGTAAATCATAAATATTCTTCGGGATATGAATTTGATATTAAAGGAGGTAAAAAGGATACGGAAACAACGAAGTATCGGGAGCGGCATCAGATTTTTTTAGGAGCGGGGATAGGACTTGAGATGTCATATGGATACGGCTATATATATATAGAAAGTGGATGGAAGAAAGCTCTTTTTGATACTGATGAACCAGGCTGGATGCTTAAAAGTCGTCCGGCGCGTAAATCAGGTTCCGTGTATTATATCCCTATCTCTTTTGGCGTCAGGTTTTTTCTATAATTATGAAAAAAAAATATAAACAATTTCTGTTTCCTTTTATTGTCCCGGCTTTTTGCTTTTTTGCCGGGTGTAATTCTTTACCTGATAACAGTGTAAACCCTACTATTACGTTCAATCAAAAACAGGTTGAAAAAACGTTCAAAGTCGATTCATTGTTTCTTTTTAATAAGGAACGGGGATATGTTGTCGATTTTTCCGGGATTCATACCAGTTCACTTTGTTCACTTAGCGCTGAAGGTTACGTCGTTATTGCATCTCAGGAAGACTCGATTTTTAGACGGATTACCTGTGTCGGTGATACAATACTTAGAATAAATGATTCATCTTATGGTCTTGCTGAATTCAGAAAGAAAGATGTTATTAGGTGGGATTCACTATTTTCTTATACAAAAGATACCAGTAATCTAATAGGAATTTTTATTGCTGAAAGTTTAAGCGCTGTTGAGCTCTTTGATATTCAGTCCATCCAATCCTTTTCGCAGTTAACCGATTCTCAAAAGACCTCCGTAATCAAATCTCTTAATAAAGTTATTAATAATGAACAGTTCTATGCGCAGCACAAAGTAGAATTAGAGCTGGACATTTTCTTTAATAATTATCTTAGCTCCATGTATACGGAGGTCAGGGAATTAGTTGCACGATCGATTTTTGTGGACACGCTTGGTACTGTGAAGAGCACCCTGTCGTTTTATGAAAAGGAGACGGTAAAATGGTTTAACCGGCGTTTATTCACTTATTATCTTGATAATGAAGCAATGGCACTGGATCATGGAAAACTTTTTTATAAGTATTCTTCAGCAGGCAGAGTATATACAATGCTTTTTCAACAGGGGTCAACAGTGCAATCTCTTTCTGAGGATGAAACAATACGTTTTTTTATCGTAAGAAATACCGGTATGGATCAATTGGCATTTCAGGATAAAGATGGTTTCCGCATGGCTTCAGACAATAAACTGTTCGATAAACCATTTATGTGCGATACCAGTTGGACAGTATCACCGTTATATATGAAGCCGCTAATTTTATCTTCAATCAGTAACGATGTATCTTCACTGTTTTTTCCCGGGAAAGCGGTAATGCGGTATACGGATTTTGCAATTGATTTCGATACGACGTGGGGTTATGAGATGAAGCTCTTTTATCCTTTAGCCGGCACGGGTGTGATTAATGGAAAACCTGTCCGTATTGCAGGAACGATAAATATGGCATTAGGATTTTATAAAACATCGATATTTGATACGCCAATAGATCAGGGTTATTTTACAGACTGGAATACTGAAATAGGGATACATGCAGTCGGAGTTGATAATAGTTTGTTTGTGTATAAAGAGAAGTTTGCCCTTATTTCGGATGATAGTCCATTAAAAAAGAAACATGTAAGTCACTATTAAAAAAGTGGTTACCACTATGTATAGAATATGTATTGTGATTGGATTTTTCATTGCGCTATCGTTGGTAGTAAATAATTGTAATGTACCCACGACCGTTGGGACGTATGACACTGAAATTGTGCTTCCTTCAGATAGCGGGGTCATTTATAGGTTTACTAAACGGTATTATGTTTTAGTGCCGGGAGATGTCGCTGTTTTTCAAGGCTTTCGGAGCTGTACAACAAGTGTCAATGGAATCATTACTTCATGTATTACTAACGATTCTATGTATTTACAAACCATAACACTTAGAGGTAAGACCATTAAAATAGATGATTCCCTTCATTTTGTATATCCGCAATTGTACCAGTATAGTTCAACGTATGCTGAGATTGATACTAATACTATTGAAAATAATGTTGATGCTAATACTATAATTCGTTATTTAGTGAAATCCGATTCAGCGATTCTTCAGGTTGCTTATGATGATCAGGGAGGACGGTATTATCTCAAAAATGATCAACAAATTGTTATGCCACGGACACTCATTATCGGTCCGTATGCCCCTTTTGTTAACGATTCAACAGACATCCCTATAAATAACACCTGGCCCGCATCGCCTCTTATTAAAAGTCCAATACCTCTGACCAATGGATCACTCTCCTTTGTTGGATTTAATGTCGCTATAAAGACTATTGCGTTGCCAAAATCAAGTGATCCACCCTATTTCGTCAATGGCAATAAATATTCAAACGGGATATTTGTTAAGTCATTCTATTCCCTGCACGGAGAAATGATTGAAAACAATGATATTGTCAGGGTCGTCGGTACTGTCATAATTGTCAGGACCTATTTTACCGAGAGAGGGCTTATTGACCAGCTAATAGTCTCTTCAATACAGAAAATATTCTCAGATGGTACTGTAGTAAGAATCAGGGAGAGAATATATGTTGCACGCGGCCCGAAAGGTGCAAAGGTATATTCTGAGAACGAGTATCCACGGTAATAATGAGGAGTTTTATTGCCGTACCACCTATTGAGAATGTTAAAATACTAATTAGTGCTTGTCCGAAAACGTCATTCCCGAATGTTTCTGTCGGGCGAAGTGCTCCGTAGGGGTGAATCCATGCCTCTATTTGTCCAAAAACACTGGATTCCCGCCAGAAGCATGCGGGAATGACCTTAAAAAGGTAGTTTTCGGCCAGACACTAATTACCATTTTTTATTAGTTGTTTGTGCACCGGAAGTTTCTTTTTTAGAATGAATATTAAAAGAAAGAAATATCATCAGGATGTTTTCCTGCATATCTCAGGATATCTTCTTTTATGCAGTTTCATAACAGCAGTGGTTACCGGTATTCTCATTGCCGGTTACTATATACCAACACCTGAGAAAGCGGCGCTGTCATTACAGTATCTTAACGAACAGGTGTTTGCCGGTGCAGTAATTATAGCTATGCATCGTCTGTCCGGAATGCTGGCACTGTTTTTTACGTTGTGCAATATACTGCTCATGCTGCCGGCAAAAGAAATCTCAGGTAACCGGATAAAAATATGGCGCAGCGGTATGGTGATATGTGTTTTGTTTTTCGGGCTGCACCTTACCGGTTATTTACTGACCGGGACTAACTCTGCCGGTTATCTGTTAAAAAATATTTGTATAAAGATTTTTAAGACCGGTACCGGTTCACAGGAATTTCCGCAGCTGTTTGATACCCCGCCAATTGCTTTTATACGGGTGTATGTGCTCCATGGAATTATTTTCCCTGTTGTAATGGCCTGGTTCGTCTACACCCATATACAGGCTGTGAAACAGCTCCACGCAGAACTAAAGCCTTTTCCATTATCACCGGTCACGGTATATGCACTCTTCTGTTCTGCGGTTATCGCTATTGCGCTTCTTATTAAGCCTGTTATTATTCCGGTCAGTACCTATGGCGATACGGTGTTTGAAAACGTTCCCTGGAGTATCAAATTCATACTATCGGTAAAACAGACGGTGCCTCTTTCAATAGCTGTACCTGCCTTTGTAATACTTTTTGCGGTTTTCTGGTTTATGGGAACTATTCTGAAAAGGTTTAAACCATGAATCGAAGAGGGTTTTTAGCGGTAATTGTTGCGGGAGTAAGTTTCTGGTTCTTCACCCCTTTTCACAAAATCAGAACGCTCTTTAACCGGCTTAAAAGACCGGCAATTCCAGATACCAATGAAATTAAGATTGCGTCGCGTATAGCGGAATATATCTATCCTGAGGATGATACTCCAGGAGCACGGTCATTGGGAATAGAGAACTTCTTTATCAATCAATTCGGGACACCCTATTATCAGCAGCATATTCCCGCTGTACAGCGTATTACTCGATATCTCGACAGGAAATGTAAGAAGCAACATGCATGCAAATTCCTGACTGCTGATTCGCATATACAGAATCAACTTATTAAGGCGATAACCTCGGCAGAAACAATAGAACAGTATCCTGAGATTCAAAGGGATGTTAATGTCCTTGTTGATATTACCCTTGAAGGCTGTTTTTCCGATCCGATGCATGGGGGAAATAGAGAGGAAGGAGCATGGCCGCTTCTGAACGGAACCATCAATAAAGAGTGGTTTAATGTCTGAGACGAATAGGAAATTTGATGTCTGTATAGTTGGCAGCGGAGCAGGAGGTGCTCCGGCTGCGGCTTTTCTGGCCATGCATGGCTTACGCATTGCGATTTTGGAACGGGGAGAGAATTATTCAGCGCGGGATATCCGCAAAGATGAATTTACCGTATGCAGGAAACCTATGTTTCGTCCGGACCGGGAAAAAGGTGTCCGGGAGATTATATATGGCAATGCACCCGCGTTAACGGGAAACCATCTCTGGACCGGTACCTGTGTCGGCGGCGGCACACGGGTCATGTCCGGTTTATTCTTCCGTATGAAAGAGGATGATTTTACTCCTCGCTCCTCCTTTGGCGCAGTGGATGGTGCGACCCATCAGGACTGGCCCATATCCTATACCGACCTCGAACCGTACTATGACCAGGTGGAATCGGATATCGGTATCAGCGGAGATGCAGAGCCTACACCGGGCCAAAAAAAGCCGTTTTCCTTTCAACCCCTGAAAGTCCACCCGGTAAGCAAATTGATTGACAGAGGATGTGAAACGCTCGGGTATCATGCATTCCCCACACCGCGTGCAGTCCTGTCGCAGGAGTGGGAGGATAGGGGAGAGTGCAGTTATTCAGGGTTCTGCGGCAGTTATGGCTGTATGACCGGTGCTAAAGGGAGCACACACGAAACCTATATCAGGACAGCTTTAGAAACCGGTAATGTAACCCTGCTCCCTCAATACTATGTGTATAGACTCCAGACTGACGGCAACCGTATCACCAATGCTCATTATTTTAATCCGGATAATATTCCGGGAAAAATAAGCGCACGTATTTTTATTATCGCCTGCAGCAGTATCGAAACTGCACGATTGCTTCTCAATTCACATAGCAACGGTTTACCCAATGGCCTGGCTAATTCTTCAGGGCAGGTAGGAAGAAATCTTACCTTTACCATGCCATGCGAGGTTACCGGTTTTTTCCCGAAAGGTATTTTCCCTGAGCCGAAAGATGTGTCTTCACCGTTTGTACAGCGAAGTATTCAGGACTTTCATAAACTTGATAGTCCGACTCTGACCTATAAACGTGGCGGAACTGTTGTTTTTCTCCTGCCGCACCCGAATCCGGTTAACAGGATGATTTCGCTCTCATATGATGAACAGGGGAGGAGAATTTGGGGAAGTAGCCTGAAACAGAAAGCGCGTCAGTTTTTCAGTTATAATCATCTGCAATCCGATACGTTTATAGAGTTTCTCCCGAATCCTGAAACGTATGTTATACTCTCGAATACCGTAAGAGATTATTGGGGAATCCCTTCCGCAAAGATTACGATTCAACCCCATATCGAAAATATAAAGGCTTCACAGTTTATTGCGGGCAAAGTAGTGGAACTCTTTCAGACCATGGGGGCAGTTGGTGCGCAGTACAACCCCTCCCCCTTTACAGCAGGAGAGCTTCAGCATGGTACCTGCCGGTTCGGCCCCGATCCGGAAACGTCGGTACTGGATCCCTATTGCAGGAGCCATGATATCAAAAACCTCTATGTAACGGACAGCAGTTTTATGCCTTCCGGTATACCGGTTCCTTCGACCTTTACGATAATGGCGAATTCGTTGCGGGTGGGGGATTATATTTATAGGAATGGGTGAAAAGGTGGAATAGATTGGGGACGTAGATTGGGGACGGAGATGAGTTATTGCATTAATATATGTATTGAAAGTATATTTCTGATATGGCCAGAAAAGCGAGATTATCGGTTCCCGGCGCAGTACACCATGTGATGGCCCGTGGTATTGAAGGACGAAGGATTTTCTGTGATAATGACGACCGCCATCTGTTTTTATCATTACTTGCCTCTGGTATACAGCAGTGCGGATTTAAGTGCTATGCCTGGGTATTGATGGACAACCATTATCACATAGTACTTCGGTTAAATGAACGGCCTTTAAGCATGCTTATGCGAAAATTGAATTCAAAGTATGCTCGATGGTACAGGAAGAAATATAAAGGGCACGGGTACCTGTTTCAGGATAGATTTAAATCAATAGTTACTCAGGATCAGGGGTATATAGAGCAGTTGGTCCGTTATGTTCATCTAAACCCGCTACGTTCGGGGACCTGCAAGAGTCTTGAAGAATTGGATACATATCCCTGGAGTGGTCATGCAGTATTACTTAATAATCGGGGGTGTGTATTTCAGGATACAACTGCAATATTAAGGCGGTTTGGAAGAGATATTAATTCAGCGGCCAGAGAATATCGAGCCTATATACGCCGGGGCGTTGAGACCAATGAAGACCTTGATTTTCTAGAGGTGTTACGTAAGAGTAATAAAGATACCGTTAATCGACATGAGTATAACTGTTGGGTAATCGGTGACCAAGACTTTGTAAAGAAAGCACTAGTAAAAGACCGATCAAACAGAATTCGTGTTGCATCCTATAAACAGGAAGGGTGGACCGTACGTAAGGTTGTACAAAGAGTAGCCGGGCAAATGGGGATAGAAGAGAAAGATATTTACAAACGAGGACGGAACAATAACCGGTCAGCCTTCCGAAAGATAGTCGCAACAATTTCGCATCGCACCTTTGATATACCGGTAGCAGAGGTAGCCCGTTATTATGGGGTAGATAGTTCGACGGTATCGCGGATGCTGGATGAGGGAGAATTTTTTACGAAAAAGTTAAAAATTAAAGTTGAGCGTTAATACACTATTACATCTCCGTCCCTAATCACTAATCACGCCCCTAATCATCCCTAAATCCCCAACGCAACCTTCAGGAACTACTTTTAACCCCCTTTCTCATCTCCTTCAATTTCTCGAACCGCTCCAATATAGGAAGCTTTTGCGTACATTTTTCTTCACACTCCCTGCACTGAACGCATTTTTCCAGCCAGTCAAGGTCATCAATATCCCAGTGCCAGTGTAACCGCTCAAAAGCCTTTTCCGGATCGTTATAAAGCATATAGTAGTTAAAAGCTTCCATGAATTTTGCGACAGGGATACCTTCAGGGCAGTCCCTGCAATAGTTACAGGTAGTGCATACCTGATCGAAGCGGTCTTCAATATTTTTCTTGATGTTTTCGATTTCTTCTTCAGTCACGGGTTGAAACGTATCCAGTGTCGCAATGGCAGTACGCACGTTTTCAACCGTGGTAAAACCAACCAGCGCGGAGGTAATTTCCTTATGAGCCAGATTGAAATGGATAGCTGCTTCAAGGATGGATTGCTCGGGCCGGGTTTTAATGAAATCAAAGCGGTCGGCGTGACGGATGATCTCACCACCGCCAAGTGGATTCATGGTTACCACACCGAGATTATTCTGATAGGCAGCTTGGATGCCGTTAATGCGGAAAGGAAAATTTATCGCGCAGAAACCAAGGGTGACTCCCTCAAATATACCGGATTCAGCAACCGTTGCAATACCCTCACCATCCATATGGGATGAGAAGACAATATGGGTGACCAGCCCCTGTTCTTTCACATCCTGAAGGGCTTTAATAGCGCCGTCCTTTTTACGTTTCTCAAATACCTCAAGGGTGTTAACTCCCCAGCAGTGCATGAAATCGATATGGTCGATATCGATAATCTTTAGCGACTTTTCAATGTTCTGCATGGTTTCATCATAGGTATCGGTCCACGATTTGGTTGAAACAAAGTGCTCCAATCCCTCTTTTTTCATCTCTTTGATAGCAAGTCCAAGGATAGCTTGTGATTTGTCTTCACAATAGTCAGGTGCGGTATCGAAATAATTGACACCCAGTCTGGCTGCTTCCAGAGGGATCAGTGCCATGGCGTCTATATCTTTGGGATTGGAATAACGCATGCCGCCTGCCGAGATGATTGATATCTTTTTTCCGGTATTTCCATACGGTCTGTAAAGCATAAGTAATTCTCTTTGTAGTCGTTAATAATGTATTTGATTGATAATAAAAAATAATATTCCCTGTATGATACCCTGAGTTATTAAAATAGGTTAGTACATACAGGATTCTTTGAGTATTTTCTATATTTAACCGGAAATATTTGTTAAATTTGTGTCATTGCATTAGCGATTTAACATCGGGATCGCAATAGCGGATAGAAATACTACATGAAATAAAACTAAGGATAAACCATGAAAAAATTACTCGTAATTGTTTTTATTTCGCTTTTGATGTTCAGCAGCTGCACCCAAAAGAAAGACCTAACCTTCATGGTCGGCGGCACACCGAATGACTTTACATTCTGGGAACAGGTGATTAGTGATTTTGGGGAAGAGACTGGTGTCACTGTCCAATTGGTTCGTTCCGCAACACAGACTGAGCTTCGCAAGCAGCAGATTTTTATTGCCCTGCGGGGGAAGAAACCGGATCCTGATATTGTGGTCATGGATATAGCCTGGATCGGGCAGCTTGCTGCCTCCGAGTGGCTCGAGCCGCTTGATTCGTATGGTATAGATACGTCAATTTTTTTTCATAATATAGTGTCCCTTGCGGATATGCATAATAGCCGGATAATTGGTGTGCCGCTGTATGTTGACGCGGGACTGCTTTACTATAGAAAAGACCTGCTTGAAAAGTATGGCTATGCCGCTCCACCGGTGACCTGGCAGGAGCTTACCGAAATGGCTCAGCTCATTCAGAAAGAAGAACGTAAAAACAACAGGGAATTCTGGGGATATGTCTGGCAGGGAGCCCAGTATGAAGGACTGGTTTGTAATGCCCTGGAGTTGTTCACCTCTGCCGGCGGAGGCTTTTTTAACAGTAACGTAGAGCCTATACTGAATTCCGATGAGAATGTAACAGCGTTACAGTGTATGGTGGATTTTATACATAAGGATAAAATATCGCCACCGAATACGTTCACCGATATGAAGGAAGAGGAAGTCCGCCTGTTGTTTCACAACGGTAATGCACTTTTTCAGAGAAACTGGCCCTATGCGGGAAAGCTCCACGATGAAGAGGGCTCTGCGGTTAAAGGTAAGTATGGGACTGCGGTATTGCCCCATTTTCCCGATAAACAGAGCGCGGCAACATTAGGCGGGTGGCATATTGGTATCTCATCATTTTCAGACAGAAAGGATGACGCGGCAGCGTTTCTTAAATACATAACTTCCTATGAGGTTCAGAAAGGACTGGCAGTAGAGCTGGGCCACAATCCGGGAAGGATTGACGTGTACGAAAGTGATGAGCTGAAATCAGGATATCTCGGTCAACTTAAGGAAGTGCTTTTAACCGCGGTTCCGCGGCCGGTTGTGCCCTATTATTCTCAGATATCTCTCATACTGCAGAAATATATAAATACGGCCATTACCGGTGAAATGGGTCCTCGGGAGGCATTACAGAAGGCCCAGGATGAAGTAAACAAAGTTATCCGGAGTTATGACAATTAAAAAGTTATTCAGCCGGTTCGAGAGGCGGGAGGTTGTCACCGCCTATCTCTTTTTATTTCCCGCTATCGCTGTAGTTATTGCTTTTGTGCTTATTCCTGTAGCGGGTACTTTTATTAACAGCTTTTTTCGTGACGTTACCTATCTTCCTAAGAAATTTATCGGTGTACATAATTTCGGCAGCATTCTCACTGATTTCGATTTCTGGAATGCCTTTCGATTTACTTTACTGTTTACGGTAGTGGCGGTGGCACTCGAGACAGTATGCGGGTTGCTCTTCGCGCTACTGCTTAATGAGCATTTCAAGGGACGGGGAATGCTCCGCGCGGTAATTTTAATTCCCTGGGCAATCCCTACGATAGTATCGGCAAAGGTCTGGAAACTTATTTTCGATTACAGTTATGGGGTACTTAACTATTGCATAGTACTGCTGGGAATTTCGGAGGATAAGATAAACTGGATGGGCACCTCTTTCGCTGCTTTCTGGGCTTTGATAATTGCTGAAGTATGGAAAACAACACCGTTTGTTGTTATTATTCTGCTTGCCGGACTGCAGGCGGTCCCGCAGGAAATTTACAAGCAGGCACAGATAGATGGCGCCGGCCTGTGGAAGCGGTTCCGGGCGATAACACTGCCGGTCATCCGTCCGGTGTTACTTATTGCACTTATTTTCAGAACAATTGATTCACTTCGTGTTTTTGATTTGGTATACGTATTAACAGGCGGCGGCCCAGGCAGCAGTACCAAGACACTTTCTGTTATCGGATTTGAAATGTATACCAACGATCTTTTCGGTAAAGGCTCAGCAGTATCGGTTATAACATTTTGTGTTGTCTTTGCCATAACCATTGCGTATTTAAAGATAGGGAGATTTAGGGAAAGCCTGGAATGAAGATTTTAAATAAAAAGCTTTAACCTAAGTTGAGCGATTCTATGCGGAAAATAGCATATCATCCTTACCAGTCTTG
>CBDVBE010000171.1:0-12987 GCA_965372145.1 uncultured bacterium
CAGGAGCCCACTTATGAAAAATCTTTTCCCTGTTTAAAAAACTCGACCACTTTAGCCATCCCTTGTTATGAAGTTTAAATTTAAACGAAAGACACGGCCGGGGACGACCGTGCCACACTTTAATTTAAAATATCTTTACACACAGTAGATTTTATACGGCGCGCTATTTTGTCTTTTCAGGATTCGAAACCGGCTCAGGAGGCATTGGTTCCTTTTCCCGCCTGCGCCTTCTCTTCTTTTCGGTGACTTTCCTGTACTTATCCATTATCTGGCCAAACTCCTCCGCATCAACGGATGTTTCAACATTAGTTCTCGGCCTGATAAATATCAGCACTTCCCGCTCGACCACGGCCGTCTTCTTTACAGAGAAGAACCACTGCAGCACCGGAATATCTTTTAATCCGGGAATACCCTTTCTCACTTCAACAGCCTCACGCTTTTTCAATCCACCAAGGACAAATATAGTATTATCTTTCACCTTTACTTCGGTATTGATGGTGCGTTCAAACACTATGGGCATACCTTTCGGGCTCCACCCCACCAGGTCGGAGATGCGGGGATACACCCGCAGGTTGATAAGACTGTCCTGCTGCACCATCGGCCTGACACTTACTGTCATACCAGAAAGAACGGCACTCTCATACCTGTTCTGAAAACCCTGCTCATTCTCAAAAAACCGAAAGGGAATTATCTCGCGTGAATAAATCGTTGCATCCTTATTGTTCCGTGTAATGACCCGGGTATTTGCCAACACACTGCCGTCTGCATTCTCACAGATAAAATTTACCAGGTCACTGACACTGATTTCGGCACTGAGGTGGTAGGGTAATGCCTTCTCATCATCGGTCTCAAGAGTATGATCCATTTTCCGCAAATCCCCCTCAGTCCGCGACCGGACATAAAAACGTCCCCGGTTCCTGATGAGCAAATCCTCCTCCCCATGGAGATCAGCCTGCATGGATAATCCCTGCAGCCAGTTAAACACATTAATACCCAGCTTTGAAAATTCCTCATTGTTAAATTCTACAACCGTAATTTCGATTGCGATATGCGTTACCGGAATATCGATAAGGTTCAATACTTCAGTCACTTCGGTTATCTTACTGGGAATGTCGGTAATAATCAACGCATTATGATTAGGGACTTCATACACACTGCCGTCCGGGGAGAGCTTGTGTTTAATTATCCCGATGACTTCCGACACATTCTCATGTTTCAGAAACACCCTTTTTGAAACAAGATTGTTTCCTGCCCGTATCTGCTTGATATCAAGCCCGGGGAGTACTTTTTTCAAATCCTCAATCTTCTCTTCGACATCAGTGATATACAATTCATTTGTCGCTTCATTTACATAGAGCGAACCATAAATAGAGAGCATATCAGAAATTATCTGTTTTAGTTCCAGGGCTTCGGCCTTTGTCACTTTATAGACATAGGTTATAGTTTGCCGATACTCTTTCTCAAGATTATAGAACTTAATATCCTTATTCGTTTGCGCTGATACCATACCGGCAATTATAACTGTCCATACTGCAATGTATCGAGATCTCATAACACTACTCCCCTTCCTCATGTTCCAGTAAATCCAATATCTGGGTAATCAAAACAACTTTCTTTTTAAAATCAACCGGAGCATACCCTCCCGCATATGACCCGGCAACCTGCCGTAAGGCTTTATAGGCATCAAGCCGCCCACCGGTGACACAATTGCCCTCCATGTACGGCTTTCGCTCTACGTTGTTTAGAAGAATATCAATATACTCCCTGTAATGCATGGATGGATCAGCGGCATGGAGGAGCCCCAGGGTGCCTGCGACATGCGGGGCTGCCATTGAAGTACCCGTGCCATAACGGTAGCTCCTGCCCAGAGCAGTACTGATAATACTTTGCCCCGGAGCAAACAGATCAACCGTGAACCGTCCATAATGGGAGAACACCGCAATGCTGTCACGATTGTTAGTCGCACCCACGGAAACAATGTTTTCTCCCGGATATGATGCGGGATAGAATGGATTCTCATCGTTATTCCGGCGAAAATTGCCGGCAGCCGCAACAAAAATCACCTCATGCTGTTTTGCATAATCGAGGGCTTCAATCATGGCATCAAGATACCCGCCGCCGCCCCAGCTTGCGTTGATTATTTTTGCCCCATTATCAACAGCATAGTAGATACCCGCAATAAGATCCGAGGTATATCCCCATCCCTGATCCTTGATCCCCTTCACAGCCATGAGCGATACATGGTGCATGATTCCTGCAATACCGGTTTTATTATTGGTAACCGCACCAATAATACCCGCGACATGGGTACCGTGAAAGTTGCGATCAGCCGGGTCTTTGGTATCATAGGCAAAATCCCAGCCATGCACATCATCAATAAAACCATTATTATCATCATCTTTGTCGTTACCGGGAACCTCATCAGGATTGGTCCAGATATTCCGTGCAAGGTCAGGGTGCTTATAATTGATCCCCGTATCAAGGATTGCAATAATTACCTTTTTGTTGCCGGTATGCAGCCGCCACGCTTCAACAGCCTTAATATCGGCCCGATTATACCCGGGATTATAGAGCGACCACTGCAAGCTGAAATACGGGTCGTTAGGCAGGTCTGTGCAATAGACAATAAAATCAGGTTCAACATGAGCGATGCGACTGTCACCCTTAAGTATCTGTATAGCGGCTTCTCTGCTCATGCCGACCGGCAGCCGTACCGCCATCATACCATGGATAAGCCCGGAATCCTTCGCGGAAACCAAATACTCTTCCTGAATAGTAGTAAACGTCTTTTGATTCTGATAAATACCTTTGAGGGTGATAATAAGATCAGAACCGCTATTGAAGCAATAGGTGGAAGAAGATAGCAGTAAGACAACTGATATAAATTGTAAACAATACTTATGCCGGATCATTTTTTACCGCGTATTGGTGGAAGTTTCTTTCTTTTGTGGCTTCTTCTTTTTTTTCCAGAAACGGATACCAATATGTTTGCTACCAAGAACAAAACCGATTAGAGCTCCAAATGCTGTACCAAATACCCGGCTGACAATAAATCGTATTACACCAAAAATGGTAGTAAAGAACAATTTAATGATGCCAAAGATAAATCCCAGTATACTTTTTACCAAAGTAAACGGCAGCAGTATGATTTTGATAAGCATGCTACACTCCTTATTATTTTGATGTTAACTTGATAACGCCATCCCAGTCGGCTCCCGGAGGGTCAGCTTTAAACATCTCACAGTATTCCATGATCTTCCTGCTCGGACTCATACCCCTGGGAGCGACATGTTTATTCGGCTCCATTTGTTCGCTCTGGGTCATGACTTCAACGGCTTCATCCCATTTCTGAGAATAAAATAGTTCAAGCCCCTGCGAATAGACTTCAACCAGTTTTATTGTATCCGCATCAAGGCTTCCTTTCTTTCCCAGTAACTCATAAACTACAACAGGCTCAGATTTACCGACAACTGTTATTTTATCAACGAATCGGACCTCGAATTCCTCTTTAATAATATCATAGGTAACATCACTTATCATTGTGTAAACGCCATACTGTTTCGCGGCACTCTCCAGACGGGCTGCAAGGTTAACCGCGTCCCCCATCATGGTATAGTTCATACGGACCGCAGACCCCATATTTCCTGTCACGATCAACCCGGTATTTACTCCAATACGCATACGCATATCATGTACTATTTCGGGCCACTTGTCTCCTTCACTAGCCCATTTCTTGCGGAGTTCGCCGAGCTTTTCCTGCATATCAAGAGCGGTTAAACATGCCTGTTGTGCATGATCATCCATAGGCATAGGTGCGCCGTAAAAGGCAATAATCGCATCCCCTTCATACTTATCAAGCGTCCCATAGTGTGCCATCAGAGAATCGGTCATCTCGGTGAGATATTCATTAAGCAGCTCTACCAGTTTTGTCGGCGATCCCAGCTTCTCAGAAAAGATTGAAAAACTTTGAATATCAGTAAAGTATGCTGTGCAGACACCTTCTTCACCGCCAAGCTCAGGCATTTTCTTACTGGTATACATGGCGTCTATGAGTTCAGGCGAAAGGTATTGCTTGAAGGTACTTTGTAAGAATTTCCGGTCCTTCTCCTCTGTGATATATCGGTATGCCATAACCGCGGTATAGGTAAGTAAAATTGTCAGAATAGGACGAACAATCTCAATCCACAGATTTTCAGAACCAAACAGTGTCATTCCGGTCAGGAAATAACCAAAAATAAAAACCAGTGACAGAATGGAACTTGCCAACGGTTTGAGCATATAGCCAAAGATACCGATAATAACACCGACAAGAAGCAGAAGAAGGAAATCCTGCCAGGGTTCCAGACGCCTGATAAAGGTATTGGTGATGAATGAATTGATTAAAGAGGCATGGACCTCGACACCCGGATAATCATTCGACACCGGCACATTGACAATATCGAACATAGCCGGAACTGTTGAACCAACTATATATATCTTCCCCTCCAGCGCTCCCTGTATTCTCGCTTCCATTATATCGTAATAGGACCAGTACTTGAACGGGGCCCTGCGGTTCCCGAAATAGGTTACAATGTGTTTATTATACAGCGTTAACGGTATCCGTACCTGCTCTCCAATATCATGCCGCGTATCCGGTTGCATTTCCTCAATGTCACTCCATTTCATCCGGCATAACTCTTTAAGGGTATTTTCGCGCAGAACCGGGATGGATGAAATAAGCTTACCTTTTTTATTGTGAACGGTAAAATTATAAAACACCAGTTTTGTCCGGCCGTTCTTTACCGTCTCAAACTCATCAAACTCAAGCCGCGCAACCATATCGAGATTATCCTGTGTCAAGTACCATTCTTCATCCCCATAGGGAGCCAGCAAGGTCCACTCAACATCCGAATCGCGTAACATAACAACATCAGGAGCCAATTCCTTGGATGCACCAACGTCCAACGACAAGAAAGAAGCAATATCGCTTTTCTGAAGCAGATCAACAATTTCCTTCGGAAAATCCCCAAAGTAGGAAGAGATAAATTCATCCCCTTCTTCATCCCTGCCGATTTTTAACAGTGTGGTTACCGATAGATTCCCCCCGGACTTAAGCGCGAGGATATCATCAGCTTTCTCAAGTATGGCTTTGACTTGTGAAACAGTCATATTCGGATAGGAAAAACTTATGTTGTTATTCTTATCTTTAGTGATTTTAAACGGCTTACCAATATCAATATACCGTCCCGGCTTAAAAACGATCTCTTCATTCGGTGTGCCAAAGAGCGATGCAACAGCCCGGATACTCATTGGCATATATACCGGCTTATTCTTGCCGAATCCATACAACAGGTCGACTTCCCGAATCACCCCATCATCATTCGGGTTCATATTTAAATGTCCGATTGCTTTTGCTTCGCGCGCGAGTTCCGGGAATATCCCGTCAATAATCGTTTTGTCATTATTGAGGGCGCTCCTGTCTTCAGGTGATACTTCAATACAGGATGTTGGATTTAGGCTATTATGCCAATCAAGGGTAGCACGTTTCATAATCTGCGAAAGACCGACATCAGGATAATCCTGTTCAGAGGATAACCGTATACCATGGTACACTACCCCGGACTTCCCGGTTGCTTCAATAAATTGATGATCATAATCTATCGTACTCAGGACTGAATTACGTATTTCATCAGACAGGTTAATCTCTGTGTGTATTTCCCTGCTCCGGTCAAGCAGTTCAGCAGTTCTTTTCTGGTGCTGAGGATCTTCAGGGTCATAAAAATTTATATCAAACAATATTGCAGCAGGAAAATGCTCGTCCAGGGAGTTGATCATTTTCGCATGATATGAACGATTCCAGTTCCAGTAATTACCGAGTTTATGCATACTTCTATCATCAATATCGACGATATAAATACCCGTTTCATCCTCCTGCTCAGTTGTCTCCGTATCTTTTTTTGAGAGTTCCATATATTTCCAGTAATACCGCATATAGTAACTCTGATTTTCAAGACGATCAATAAGATCGGGCACAAATTTGCTCGTTATAAATGCAATAATTATACCCATTATGGTACCGATAATCAGACTTTTTCCCATTTTCTTTAATACTTCCATACAGACCTCCAACTCAGGAATTTTTTTGAGAATATTCTAAACCCAGACGAAGTATACACAAATTATAAAGTTTCGGATAGGTAAAAACAAGAAATAATACAAAAACGTAGTCGTGTATAATTATTTCTGTAATTATTTTATAACCGGTTCAATTATTCAACTACTCCATCGAACAAAGGCCTATTACATGAACTATGCGATTATCATTACCTCATCACGACTTATTATTGCACTTTTCTTCTCCTTTTTCTTTATTAATGCTGCGCACAATAATTTATATGCTGCAAATAAGGTATACCTCTTACTTGCAATTGCATGTGCTATCCTCATAGAGGTATCTGATGCCATTGATGGTGTAATAGCAAGGAGGAGAAACGAGGTAACTTCATTTGGAAAAATATTTGATCCGGTATGCGACAGTATTTCCCGGCAGACCATATTTTGTACCTTTATGTATACGGGTATAATCCCGTTGTGGATGTTTTTTATATTCTTATACCGTGATGCGCTTATGTCATTCATAAGAATCATGTGCGCAGTTAACGGAGCAGTTATAGCAGCAAGGCTATCAGGAAAGTTAAAAGCAATATTCCAGGCAATCGGGACAGGTCTTGTTCTGCTGGTTGTCTTTCTTCATACTTATGCAGAAGGACTTGTACCGGAAACATTGTGGGGTATGCATCCGGGATTCTGGATAATGGTATTCCCAACTCTGTTTACTGCACTGTCGATGTTTGATTACCTTATTCCCAATTGGCATGTTATTAAAAAAATGATGGAGCCGGAGAGGTAATGGGGTAATGGGGTATTGGAGTATATAGATAAATGATATAACAGGATGAAAACAAACGAGGTTATCCCTCCGAATAAATAAAGGGGAAAATTATGACAAAACGAATTCTTATAACCGGAGGCGCGGGGTTTCTTGGATCGCATCTCTGCGAGCGGTTGGTAAAAGAGGGGCATGATGTTATCTGTCTGGATAATTACTTTACCGGGAACAAGAAAAACATTGCCCATCTCATGGACAATAAAAATTTTGAACTGGTACGTCATGATATAACCTTTCCTGTTTTTCTTGAAGTAGACCAGATATATAATCTTGCCTGCCCGGCATCACCGATTCACTACCAGTACAATGCAGTAAAAACAATAAAAACAAATGTAATAGGAGCCATCCATGTTCTGGGTCTGGCTAAAAGAGTTAAGGCCCGGGTTCTTCAGGCCTCAACCTCTGAAGTCTATGGCGATCCTACAGTCCACCCGCAAACAGAGGATTACCGCGGCAATGTTAATTGTATTGGTATTCGTTCCTGTTACGATGAGGGGAAACGTGTTGCAGAAACCTTATTCTTTGATTACCATAGAATGAACCAGGTTGACATTCGGGTTATGCGGATTTTCAACACGTATGGGCCCCGCATGCATGCGAACGATGGCCGCGTAGTTTCCAACTTTATCATCCAGGCACTCAACGGGGAAGATATAACCATTTATGGCAATGGTGAACAGACACGCTCCTTTTGCTACGTAGATGATTTAATTGAAGGTATGATCCGACTGATGAACCTGGACAATTTTATCGGCCCGATAAATATTGGTAATCCCGGCGAATTTACTATTAAAGAACTTGCAGAAAAGACCTTACAACTCACCGGGTCAAAATCAAAATTGATATATAAAGAATTGCCTGCTGATGATCCGCAGCAGCGGCAGCCTGATATTACCCTTGCTAAAAATGAGCTTGGCTGGGAGCCAACCATTCAACTTGAAGAGGGTTTGAAAAAGACGATTGAGTATTTCAGGGAGATAGTGAAAAAAGAATAATTTGTTACTCCAGCGATAGCGAGAGTGCAGAAAAAAATCAAAGAACCGGAAACCCGCCGGCGTGGGTATGACAGCACTAATAATCAGAACTCAGTGCTATAAATATTCCGTCCCTATCGGGACTAAGAGCATAAAATAAAAAACAAACTCTATATCGGACATTTATCGTTATATCAATTTTTATACATGTCGTCGATTAGGTCCATAATCAAATGTTATAACTCTAAATCAATACTCAGTCCCATCCTCCTTAGTCATCGGCACAAACCGTACCGGTATAACACTTTCCCTTTTAACCTTACCTTTTTCCTTTGTTAACAGAATGAGGTCCTGCCCAAAATCAACATCAACGGGAATAACCAGTTTACCACCTTCCGCCAATTGGTCCACCAGCGGCTGCGGTACTTGGGATGGGGCGCAGGTAACAATAATAGCATCAAACGGCGCGTGCTCTTTCCAACCTTTGTAGCCGTCGCCAATCTTTACGGCAACATTGCTGTACCCGCACTCTTTCAGCACCTTTTCAGCCCGTTTTCCAAGCACTTCAATAATCTCTATGGTGTAGACACTGTCGCATATCTCCGCAAGAACCGCAGCCTGATACCCTGAACCGGTCCCTATTTCCAGGACTCTTTTTGAGCTGTCAAGTACGAGCACTTCGGTCATCAATGCCACAATATAGGGCTGTGAAATAGTCTGCCCCTCACCGATAGGCAATGGCCTGTCCTCATAGGCATGTTTGATGAAGTTTTCAGGAACAAACTGATGGCGCTCTACCTTCAGCATTGCCCGTAAAACCTTTTCATCCGTGACATCCCTTCCTTCAATCTGGGTTTTAACCATCTGCTCTCTCAGTTTTTTCAACTCAGCCGGATTTCTATCTTTTGCGTTGCATCCAGTTGTTATCATAATAAGAATCACTCCACAAAGAATTATGGTAATTACATTATTGAACATTGTAATCCTTCTTTAATAAAATGGATATCTGCTTTACAGGAATATAAAAGATGTAATTGCGAGGATACAGGGTTTTTACAGTTTTTACCTTGGTAATCATTTCTGCCAAAAATACAACGTAAATTTATAACCCCTTCTTAATTGAAAACATTTAACAATTTCTGCAGGATATCCCCGGGAATAGTATCTTCACCTATACTAATTCTTTCAACAGATGTCTTTTGGTCTTGATAATAGTACACAAGCGGAAACGTTCTTTCATCAAACATCTTCAGTTTCCTCTTAATATCAGCAATTGAATCATCCACCCGTCCACTCCGGTCACCCCCGGAATTAAGCCGTATCCTTTTATAGACGACTTCAGGAGAACATGCCAGAATGATTACCAGCTTCATGGAGATTATTGCGTCAACATCCTCAGCCTGCCCGACATGGCGTGGCAAACCGTTAAGAACAACTAAATCATCGGCTGTTATTCCATTTTGTTCAATAAAAGCGTGCAGTAAATTCTTTGCGATGTAAAATGTCTCATTCTCAAGCAAAGCACCTTCCTTGAGAACTTTATGTATGTATTTAACATCCTCCTGTGTACAATTAAACGGCGGCTCATTGCTTTCAGCAACCGAGCGAAGCTCTCTGCCGAAATCAAAATGAAAGCATCGTTTGCCATAGAGTCCATTCGCCTCAAGATATTCACCAAGGGGAGTTTTTCCTGAGCCGGTGGGGCCGAGTAATAATAGTGCTTGATAGCTACTCATAAAATCCTTTCAACTGTCACACTGGTAGAGCATCAAGAAATTCAACAGTTCGTTCCGAAAGTGAAATAATCTTCATTCTTACCATCTGTTCATTTTATTAACCGAACTATTTTCAACAGGGAGTAAGTAAACAGGTATATATCTTACCGATTTAAATTTTTCTTTTCGTTGAGTAACGATATAATGATGCCTACTTTAATCACAGAACCATTACCATCCTAAGGACCCGCTTAATTTTACAAATGCGTCTCCACGGATATTCTGTCCATTATAATCCCCGGTAACAGTGCACAAACCGTCCCACATATCCCTGCGAATCCAAAGGAACTTAATAACGGTTTCTTGTTCTTGATTTACAGCGGAGATATTCAATGTGATTTTTTCATTAGGGATAATCAGTTCCCAACTTATCGGGTAGGCAACTTTCGATTCACTGCTTTTCCACACTTCAACCGGTTTAATAGTAAAATCATTGTAAAATCGATTATTACCTTTTGTGTCAATAACAGCACAGTATGGGGTTATTCTTTTATTAGTCTTCATTTCCTTAAAGGAAAGAACAGCAATATCTCTTCCATCTTCCAAATGTACATTGAACCAATCCCAACCGGAAAAACCTTTCCCCTGATCTTTCCAGTTTCCCCATTGCCGGTCAAACCATGCTGTTCCTGATACCGTATATTTCTTGCCTCCACAGTTTACTGTACCATTGACTTTCATGCGGCTGATCGAAAAAAAATGCCCCTTTCCGCCATATCCCATATCTATAGTTCCCTTGTCATGGGCAAGTACCGGGCGTTTGTCATACACGAAGTCACCATCAATACCAATGTCGTCGAAGTTAAGGGTAACCTTATACCGGTTTATTGGAATATAACGAAGAGAACCTTTCCCAAAGGAAAGATTTAGTCCTCCATCTTTGCTGTCCAGCTTTTGCTTTTCGAGTCTTGAAATATGATACCGGGAAAAATACTGCTTATTTTTTACATCATAAACATTGAGGACTTGCGCTATAAGTTTCAGGAATCCGATTTTCGCTTTAGCAAAAGATATGGATATATAGAATGCATTCCCCTCTTTGCTATGGACATTCGCACTGAACATCCACCGGTCTTCATTTGATTTTTGATGAATTGAATGGTCGCACGGAAGAGAAACGACCTGGCAATATATATCATAAAAGAAGAATAACACTAAAAACCAGACAGGTATTAAAACAGCTCTGAAACAGGTACTTTTCAAGATCACTTAAACGGTTCCCTTAAAAACTCTTTTTTATTTTCAGATATACTTCGTCTTTATCATCCCATTTACCAAAGGTTGTTTCTTTATCTCCTTCAATAATATAAGCGCCAAGAGCAAGCTCAAACCCATATCCGGGTTTATAGCTTAATTCAGGCAATGGAATAAATGAGATTTTATCTCTGTTCTGTATTTCGATGCCACCTGCTAGTAGGATAGTAAGCTCATCATTGAGAAAGCTTTTTTCCATTGCAAGCATAATATAATCACCGAGGTTGTCTTTACCCATTTCTCCAATAAATCCATGTATATACTGTGCCTGCACATATATCCCGCCCTTAAACGTATAATCAAGACCCAGAACTCCTTTGAAAAATGACTTGTTGTCAAGTGCAGTTTCTGTTATTGTCTTCATTCCAACAGGAGTTGGCATAGTGATATCAGTTTCAACTTTTTCAGGGATTATGATAGCACCTTCACCCCAGAAGCCGACATCTTTAATAGCTCCTGCAAAATCTAAACCAACTACATGTATTTGAGGATACTGCATGGTAACTGTTATATCAAGAGCTGTAAGTGACACAGGAGTCATCGAAATTGCTGTGGGAAGTGGCAAATGGTCACGACCGTAGAAGTAGCTCAATGAAAAGTCATAGTCAAAGGCATTAACACCGACCTTAAAGGCTCCGGATATATTACGGGCATTTTTCTCAGGCATGATAATGTTTTTTGATAATGCATTTAAGGTCATACCGGGTGATAGAAGTTGATCCATTGATGAACCCAAAAGTGCATCATCGTCAGGTAAACGAGTCGGTTTAAAAACAGGTACCAGAGCTCCTGTAAACGTAAAGGAGCCGGCATAAACGGACCCTTTCAGCATGATATTTGATAATTTCCGGCCGAAATCGAAAGGGTCTGAAAAGTCATAGGGATTTAAATAGTCTGTAGGATTTATCTGGTCTGCAGTACCCCATACCTCAATCTGGCTTCCCACACGGAGATCAAGTTGTGGAAATAAAAAACCATAAAAATCAACATAGGCGTTTCGCACATCAATCCATAATTCAGTGACTTTGTCAATATCTTTTAAATCATCCATGTCAGCAATATTATGAAAGCCCTGTGCTGCAAATTCAAGTTCGCCACAAAACCCGACCTTTTCGGCATTGCGTGATTTCATACCAACATTGAATATATTTCTATTAAAGCTAAAAGCAAACGGATCATGCGCCTGTATTCTCAGGTCAGATTTAATAAAACCGCTTATATCTACTTCCCCTGATGCAAAAGAAAAAAGTATTCCTATTAGTATCAGAAACCGTGTTTTATTCATTCTTATCTCCTCAAAATACAAAAAATATTAATTACGTTTAAGATATCTCTGCGAAAACAATTCGTCGCCAAGCCCTTTGTCAAATTCTATATTTTTCAGCTCCATCAGGGTACTGTGGTTTTTCTTAATGTCTTTCATGCTGAATTTATGAGCAACCCAGTATTCGCCTACCTTTTTAATCTCATTTCTCTCCATCACCTTCCACAAATTACCTTTCTTATCAAAATATTCAGTCTTTTCATTGTAGTAATTTTCTGTATTTACATAAACCAGAAGTTTGCTGTATTCTTTACCGGAATCCTTTTTGGGTTTCAGCTCAAGAATAAAATGTTTTCCTTCCTTTTTTATCGAAACTGCGTTGTAATCATCCTCAAGTTTGATTGAACTAAAGTCGTCATAGGTTAAATCAGTTCCCATAAAACTCTGATTTTTAACATGTGATGCAATTCTGCGGACTTTATTGAATGCGGGCATATAGAAATATATAACGTCATTAGGCAGGGTCAGAATACCCACGCCTTTGATATCGCCGGGTGCAAGGAATTTAAGCATCCTTTTATCATCACCTTTTTGTGACAATTTCGCTTCTCTTTCTTTTTTATTACCCTTTTTGTCAACTAATACCATTTTCATAACATAACTCTGGTCTTTTGCTGCGGATTCGACCTGATCTGATTTCCTGAGTACATCAAGAGCCGACTGTTCTGCAAGTACGTTTGTAAAGGAAAAAACAATAAAAACTGTTGAAAGTAAAGATATTATGTGTTTCAC
>CBDVBE010000172.1:0-12818 GCA_965372145.1 uncultured bacterium
CTTAGAAATTCATTTCTTAGTAGCTCTTATGCCTTTTTGGTATAAAGAGATACTTAGAAATTCATTTCTTAGTAGCTCTTATGCCTTTTTGGTATAAAGAGATACTTAGAAATTCATTTCTTAGTAGCTCTTATGCCCTTCAGGGTAGAAAATGGCAGAAAATTATTTCTAAGGTACTAATTACACCATACCCAGTACTCTTTATTCGTTCTTCCGATCACGTGACCATCGTAACGTGTATCATTCAAAGTAACCACCATCTGCAGTGCCAGAAATTTAACCACCTCGTCAGCCGGGTGGCCATATTGATTATGCATGCCACACGAGATAATTGCACGAACAGGATGTACATAACCATAAAAAAGCGCATGCAAAGAGCCTCGGCTTCCATGATGAGGTACGACAACCATATCTGCTGAAAGTGCATTGGTATACCTTTCGACCAATTTCTCTGCTGCTACCGTATCTATATCGCTTGTTATAAGTAACGAGGTATTTCCATACACAATTTTAAAACAGAGGCTGAATCTATTCTTTGTAAAGACCTCTTCAACCCAGGGGATCGATGCAGAATCATTGGGCGGCCACAGACACTCGATATACACGTTATCAAGCAGTGCAAGGGTGTCTCCCTGTTTCACTGTTTTAAATTGAATGACCGGTGACCATGACTGTGCGAAGTTCCTCAATGCTGCAGTATCTTCATAAGGGCTGGTAATTACCAGCCCGCTAAACGGCATGGTATCCGGTAAGAGGCTCAAACCTCCCTTATGATCGAGATCGCCATGGGATATTACTATTGCTTTAATAGCAGGTTTACCAATCGCAGCATACCCATCCAGCCATTGGTTAAAAGTATTAATATCACCCATATCCCAAAACACGGCATTCCCCTGTACCATGCCGGCCTGTGACAGACCCTGTCCTACGTTTAACACGGCAAACGTAAACTCATCCCCTGCCTTCTCCGAATCACCAACACCTGTTCCGGAACATGAAATAATGACAAGCAGGGAACTTAGTAACAACCATAGTTTAAAAAAGGAAATGTGCTTTTGCATATAACGAGTAAGTCTCTTGATAGGATGAAATAACCGGTATAGTAACGGTAACTTCGCTATACGACCTTTCGAAAAAATTAATACGTTCATATATCCCGAATGCCAAATCATGCCGGGCAGCACTATTTGTATAAAAAGTTACACATGGCGCCACCTGTAGAGTGGAAAATAATTTAAAACACGGCTGTATATCTGCCTTAAAACGCCAATACGCATCGACATTTACATTATAGGAAACTGATGAAGCCAAACTAAAAATAGTTTTGGTATCATACGCACCGGAGAGGCTTATCCTATGCCTTATTTTCCCGGTATAGTTGTTAGCCGACAGCGAATAGAGCAATGAATATACACATGGCTCCATACCGGTTATCTTATATGATGCTTTGCAATCAGCTCTGTTACCCCCGGTAACATACGATATAGAGATACGCTGCCGGCATAATTGCCACCAGTCACCGGTGACGGAAAGGGCTAGGCCGGTTATCTTTTCAGCGGTACTGTCTTCTACCTCCAGACGGGTAAAACACGATCGCAACAGACTGCTGCGCGGCGCATAAAAGCCGGCTGGAATTCTGATACACGACAGGGCATGTGCCTGCTTTTGCCCTTTATGCGAGACCGTAACATAGAGCGGTGCTGAGAAAGCATCCAACAACGGCGTTCCGGTTTCAAGAGAGAGTTTGAAAGCCCCTAACGATGCAGCGATACCACCGTGACAGGCTAATGAAGTATCATTCATATTATCTCCGTTGTCAATTAAGGCACCTGAAAGCGCACCATAGAGTGAGACAACCGGCCCCACCTGAAAGGCTGTTTTTAAACCTACAACCGACTCTGTCTCCCGGCTGTGAACGAGGGTATACACCTTGTTTTTACGTCCGAAGGGAGTGGCGCTTGAAAAACCGTTCCACGTCCGCGATGTACCATACAGCCAGTTGTACTTTACCGTATCAAGCGATGCGGATGAACCGGGAAAATAGCCGTAAAACAGCCCCCTGTTCATTGTAAAACTGAAATTCCCTATCTGCAGATTACCGACATGCGGTACGTCTAAAAACAGGCGCCGCCGCCGCCATCGTGCATAGGTGTCTTCGAAAAAAACAGTACCATCTGCTCGAATCCGTTTAATGGGCGTTGCAGCAAATCGAACAGATTGATAAAATTTACGCGACAAACCTGACATACGGGAGAAAAATGCCATGTGTGCAAATGACGACACCTTATCAGTCTCAAAAGACAATAATGCCCTAAACGGAACAAGGTAGGGATAATCTTTAAAAAAGACAGTAATATTATCGGCAGACCAGGGTTCATAACCGGATAATACTTCCGCCTTTACCGGCAAATCATCGGGTAGATCCGGCAAGATATCATGTAAATAACGCAATTCTCCGAGAGGGACACAGAGTGGTTGGGTATAAAAAGATTGCAATCTGTCCCATGAGGCAGAATCAAAAAGGCCCTCTTCGAGCTCAATGAGTGCGGAGCGTTCGTCTGCCGGCAGCTCATCATACAACCAGCCAATGCCTGTAGCACTGATAATCTGTACACAGAAAAAAATTACTAAGAATCCCGCTAAAAGGGCTCCACTTCCAATGAAGCATCGACACGTTGACAATACCGCACGGATTTTCGTTTTATGAAATGGGTAACTTCTCAGTAGTTTTTTCATACATATTATCTATATTTTAAACTATACGCAGTGAACAAAGGTAAGAAGATAATGTGTCGCAATACAACAATCAGCAGATTTGTCAGTTTTGCGTCTTAATGAGGAATAAATCAAATCATTATACGTAAATAAAGTAAATGATTTAAAACCCATAATTATCCTGTAATAAAATAATGTATACTATAAAGACTCAGAAAAATGAATGTTCTTTTATTAAAGATTTCATTCTTTAAAAGGTACGTGTATGATAATCACGGCGATACTTAATACCATATACGGATACTTGTGTTTCCCACGATATCTTCAACGAGTGTTTCTTCCTCGGAAAACAGCGGGAGGGATTACTATGCCGGCTGTTCTATTGATTTTTGTATCGCTCCTGTCACCGGTATCCCTTAAAGCACAACCTGACTCACTCCCGATACAAACAGCTTTGGATTCTACAGCGATTCCTGCTTCATATGATTCGAGTATACATGACCGAATGTTATCACACGGCACTATCGATCATGATGATTCATCCAATCAGCAGGATTCGTTACAAGAAAATGTGATTTCAAAACCTAAAATAGCACTGGTCCTGAGCGGCGGTGGTGCCCGCGGCTTGGCACAGATAGGCGTATTGAAAGCTCTTGATGAGGCCGGCATTACACCTGATATTATTATTGCAAACAGCATGGGAGCTATAATCGGCGGGCTGTATGCTGCCGGCTTTTCCCCACTTTTTATTGATTCACTTATGAAAAACATCAATTGGGATGACCTTTTTTCAAACACTGCCGGCAGAAGGAATCTTCCGGTAAGTCAAAAACACGAACCGATCAATTACCTGTTTGAACTACGGTTTGATAAAGAATTGATGCCTATTCTGCCAAACTCCATTTCACATGGACAGGCGATCTATGATATATTGTCGCCGATTCTTTCAGCCCCCCTGTTTCATGCCCATGGTGACTTTGACAGTCTTCCGATACCACTCCGCGTTGTTACGACGGATATTTTAACCGGTCACCCAATGGTCTTTTCAAAAGGGAATCTGCTTGAAGCAATCCGTGCTTCCTGCGGTGTTCCGCTTGCTTTTTCACCGGTAGAAGTCGATACCATGCTCCTTCTTGACGGAGGCCTTACCGCCAACATACCGGTCGAAGCGGCATTTAAGGAAAACCCCGATTATATTATCGCTGTTGATGTAACATCGCCTCTGTGGAAAAAGGGTGACCTTAATAATCCAATCCATCTCTTTGACCAGATTGTTGCAATCGGGATTGATAAACAGAAGAGGATCCAGAGGAAACTCGCCGATGCAGTAATCAGCCCCCAACTTGCCGGATTTCTCAATACTGATTTTTCTCAGCCGGATACGGTGATTGCCCGGGGATATTATGCTGCTAAGGAACACATCCCGGCCATTCGGCAAAACCTGGCGAACCTTCACCCCCACCCGAAATCACCTCTACCACCCCCGGACAGCATAGCAGTACCCATACATTATGCCGCTACAGGTCAATACGCCGGCAATGAGCTTGACGGCCTGCTTTCTGAATTGAACTCTACCGCTCCAGCCAGCTTACAAAAAGATTCACTAAGGTCGTATCTCGCCTCGAAACTCAATACTCTCAAAATGGATTTTGCCCGCATAACCATCACCAATATGAAAAATGATCCAGGCACTCAGGTAAGTATAGCCCCGGGTATAATCAAGGATATTGTTATTGATGGAAACACCAGGACTTCTTCCCGACTTATCAAGTCTACCTCCGGATTGAGAAACGGTTCGTTATTAAACCAGGAAATGATTAAAGATGCCGTGACTGCCCTCTATGCAACCAATCTCTTTCACAACGTAAATATCACTGTTGATTCTCTCCTTGTAGTTTATATAAAAGTGATTGAAAAAGAATACTGGCGTGCGCGTCTTGGACTCCGGTTTGATGAATATCATTTTTTAGAGGGATTTGTCCAGCCGGCTTATGAAAACCTGTTCGGCTCTGCTTTTTGTGCCTCCGTCCACCTGCAATACGGTAAAATGCGTGAAAAGTATACATTTGAGCTTGAAGTAAACAGACCATGGTCGTTAAAATTGGCTAACACCATCTGTTTCCAGAGCTATATTTCGCGGGAACTGATTATCGAAGATGAAGATAGTACCTATCTTGATACCGTGTTCTACGATTCCGTTAATAATGAATATGTTGTAGATGAAATAATTGTACCTGGAGATGAAAATACATTGCGAAAAATTGGTCTCCTGGGAAGGCTGGGAATGCAACTGAGTAATGTTGTCATGTTGGATGGCGCAATCCGATTTGAAAAATTCAGGGTAACCCGGTCACAGAAAAGTGCTATTGAAAATCTCCTCAGTCCCGCATTCAAGCTCGGCATCCGTTACCTTATGGTACGTTTGACTATTGACGACCTGGATAGATTCCCCTTTCCCAGAAAAGGTCAAAAGCATTATATTAGTATTGGCGGCGCCACCAATGTAATTGGAGGAACAGAGAGCTTTATAAATCTTCATGGAAGTCTGAGGTATTATTTTTCCTTTCGTGAAAAACATACCTGTTCCCCAAATATTGTGTTTGCATGGGCAAATAAACCATTACCACCCGTTGAGCAGGTATATATTGGCGGGTCTGTACCTGAAGAAAAATACCGTGACGTCGGGGTATACCATTATATTCCTTTTATCGGAGTGAAGCCACGTGCTTTTTCCGGGGATATAATGCTCCTTCTCCAGGGCTTATACAGATTTTCGATTACAAAAAAAATTTTCTTGATAACTCTGGTTGATTGGGGGTATACTTGGAATGAGCCCGATTTTGCATTTAACAGGGAAACCGCGACCTATTTCCTCAATAATGCCCTTGTTGGTGTAGGACTTGGACTTGCCTTGCAGACTCCAGTTGGCCCGATAAAACTCTCTTGGGGAAGAATTATCCATGGTGCACTGGAAAAAGATTTTGATATTACTGAAAGAAATGTGATCTATTTTTCAGCGGGATATGATTTTTAACCCGGATTATTCAGGATTAATATAATTGCCATGATTTTAACTAAGGAATATTTTTTAGCACTATTTTTAAAACCTATCGATATAATTGAAGTTACTACATTTTCAAGAAAGTTTATGACCGCGAAGCAGAGGCGATTATAACCGCATGGAAGCCAAGGAGTCAATTAATCGGGTTACATGTATTAAATATTTTTACGTAAGAATACAGCACTTATGAAAATGAATCTTGCAACAAAACTGTTCCTGGGATTTCTGGTTATTATCTGCCTGAATGCATTCTTCGTGCTTATTGTCTCCAGGCTATCATTGCTCACGACAATCACGTCAATAGTCAAGAGGCAGAATGAAGTCAAGAATATCCTTCTGCAGGTATCTAACCTCCATGCCACTCAGGAGCGCAGCAGGCTCATCTACGGTACAATTGGCAAAGAGGCATCGGCAGAGAATTTTAAAAAAACCGGTTTTCAAACCACCCAAAAAATGGAATTCGTCCTGAGGAATCTGAAAACTATCGTACGGTTAGATTCGATTGTCGCCAATACCGGTCAAGTTAACCCAAGACTGGTAGGACTTTATTCTGTTGTAAACGAAGAAATTGTGAAAAATAATTCCAAGTATAACCAGGCCTTCTCCGAGTTCGTCGCACTTAAAAACCCTTCTAGAAGAAAATTATTCAATGCAATTATTGATACTGCTGATACAGAGCTTAAGGCGGGGCTTAGCGCAACTGATTCCCTTATCGACGATTATACAATGACCAGTATTAAAGAGATTGAAACTCGTGTCGATAATGTAAAGAATTTAACACAATTAATTCTTCTCGGCATGTCGGTATTCTCAGTAAGCTTTGCGCTTCTCTTTTCACGGTATATCAGCCACCATCTCCGCAGACTGCGGGAGTCGGCGAGTACCATTGCCAAGGGTGACTTTGATTTCAATCCGATGGGATATCCGAAGGATGAAATAGGGGATCTGGCAAATGCCTTTTTTGATATGGCACATGATCTTAAGAAAACACAAGATGAATTGATACGGAAACGGCGTCTTGCCGCAATTGGTGAAATTGTCGCTTCGGTAAATCATGAGATAAATAATCCGCTCATGATTATTTCCGGAAATGCACAATTCCTTGAAATGACACTTGATAATGGGGTTACTCAGGATACTAAGGATCGTATACATGCGATCCTTGAAGAGACCGAGCGTATTTCTCAGGTTACTCGGAAATTACGTGATATTAAGAATCCTGTAGTTGAAGATTACACCTCAAGTGGTGAACAAATGATAAACCTTGACAAATCAGCCGATTAGACATATGCGATTTAAAAAGACTTTATATCCATTCATTTTTTCTGTCGGAATCTGGTTAATCGCTTTAATTAGTATCCAATGCTCCTCCAGCCAGAAAATCGTAAGGGCCGATTATGGTATGCGCCAGCTCACTGAGGCAGATTCACTCTTCCGAACTGGAAACTATGAACTGGCAAAATTGAAATATCTAAAGTTACGGGAAACCAGTAAAAATTCAACTATAAAAGCAACTGCTCAATACTACCTTGGTTATGTTAACATCTATTATGAAAATCCATTTGCAGATTATGAGGCGGCTTTAAGGGAATTCAAACGATTCGCCTCCTTATACCCGAAGGATAATCGAAATGAACTGGTGAACAACTGGATCAGGCTGCTTACTGCAATGCGAAACTTCGATACACACTTTCAGGGAAACATGGATAAACTCAAGCAAAGTGAATCAAAGAAGTATGACATCTCAAAAAACTATACCACGCTTCAGGATGCATATCTCAATTGTGAAATTCTGAAAGATTCCCTTATGAACAGAATAAAAATCCTTGAAGGCGTCATTGAAAAACTCGGAAAAATTGAATAATTGTAGCCGTTCACGGCTTGAAATTACGGTTAGAAATTAGAAATTGGAAATTAGAAATTGTAAACGAAAGATAGGAAGTTTAAACGATTAGTAGGAAGTTTACTTCCACTATAAGTTATACTTTAGCGCACTTCCAACTTGAGTTATACACTTTTTGTGTAGAAATTGGGGGGAAACATGAAAACATTAATTGGATGTTTATAAGTAACCGTTCAGGGTTCAGGGTTGAAATCTAAAATCTCGTGTCCTCCAAAGCTTTATTGAAGGAGGGAAAATCCAAAATCTAAAATTTCCAGTTTCCACCACGAAGTAGCTATTGGTACGCCGACTTTTAAGCCTGACCAATAAATTTCAGCTTTCTGTGAACGGTCACGAATTATGTAAAAAGGAGCTTGGATGGGTTTAATTGATGAAGTAACATTCGATGAGAAAGGACTCGTTACCGCAATTGCACAGGATGCAGAAACCAATGAGGTTTTAATGCTTGCGTATATGAATCGGGAAACCTTACAGGAAACACTTGACACAGGAACAATGGTTTACTGGAGCCGCAGCCGCCGACAACGCTGGCTGAAAGGTGAAACCTCCGGCCACACCCAACAGGTGAAAGAGATTGCTATCGATTGTGACGGTGACGTACTTCTTTTTAAAATAGACCAGAAAGGAGGGGCATGTCATAAAGGGTATGTCTCATGTTTTTTCCGTACTCGCAAGGATGAATGTTGGGAAACTATCGGTAAAAAAATAGAAGAGTGAATACCGACTAATAAAGGAATAACATGCTTCAACAGACAGCCCCGTATATAGAAATATCCCTCGACAACCTCATCTATAATCTCAACCGGATCAGGGGGAAACTGCAGCCGGATCAGTCTATTATTGCGGTGGTAAAGGATAATGCCTACGGCTGTGGTGCTACCGTTATTGCACAAACCCTTGAGCAGGAAGGTGTTACTTTTTTTGTCGTTGCGAATATGACCGAGGCGCAGGAGCTGCGCCGCCATAGTGTCCGTTCACCGATCCTTGTCCTTGGGGAATGTTCCAAAGAAGATATTCAATGGGCATCTTCCCATGAGGTCCGTATCACGGTTAACAACATCACTACTCTTACCGACATAGCCAAGCTGAACACTCCTGTTAAATTTCATATTAATATCGATACCGGTATGGGCAGAATGGGGATCTCTCTGTCTGAGGTAGAAACCGCTGCTGAAATAATCAACAACAATAATCACCTTCAACTCGAGGGTATATTTACCCATTTTGCCTGTGCTGATGAACCGGGGACTGATAGTGTAGTATCGCAGCAGAAAGAATTTCAAGATGCACTTACCGCTATAAAAAGACAGGGTGTCTCTCCTCACTATATTCACAGCTCCAACAGCGCTGCCATTATTCGTTTTCCAGTACCGCAGGACTATCTTGTCCGTCCCGGCATTTTGTTATACGGCTGTAAACCTGACCCTGCTCAGGAATTTCCCATTGACCTTCGCCCGATCGTTTCACTGAAAGCTTCGATTGTAAAAATCAAAAAAATATCGGCTGGAACGGCGATCAGCTATGGGTGGACCTTTGCGCCTCAAGAAGACACCTGCATTGCTACGGTACCCATCGGGTATGCGCACGGATACCCCCGTTTGTTAAGCAACAAGGGCGAGGTGCTTATTCGCGGCAAACGATTTCCCGTGGCCGGGAGAGTCACCATGGATTACATTATGGTCAACCTGGGACCGGAAACCGATATACAAATCGGCGATGAAGTGGTTGCCATTGGCACGCAGGGAAATGAAACTATCTCACCCGATGACATTGCACTTCACGCCGATACCATCGGGTATGAAATCCTTTGCGGATTATCCAACCTGATAGACCGGTATTATTACCGGGATGGAAAAATAATCATGCAGCAGCCCACACCGTTCAGTTGAGAAATTATTTTTTCTTCACCATGAAAGTTCCTCCTATTCTCGGCCATGTTACAACTGCAAATGCGGTAGTGTCCAAAATTGCGAAAAAAGGGATTTACTGCTTACCTAACACTTCCTGCGACGAGCCGGCTGGGTGCCACAACTGTACAGCATGCGCAACACAGAAACCAAAGCGATTGCTTTTCTGCCCGGTGCCCGATCCGAGCGTCTATACAGTCGGACAATGTATTCATATCTCGTACCTGGCATTACATGAAGCAGTAGCAGCGGGAATTGTCTTTGGCTTGCCGCTTTTCTGTGCAGTGACGGTATCCTTGCTGTGGCATAGCTATTTTCCCACCACTGCCGACTCTCCAAGAGCTATTTTTGCAACTGTTTCAGCATTGGCTCTCGGTTTTTTCTTTGTGTATATCATTGAAAAAATAGTGCGCGCACTGTTCCCGGTAACGATTGTTACTAAAAAACAAAAATCATAACTGTGCTATGGATGAATGGCTTGAATTACCAGAACTGATTGATCAGGTGCAGGAGCTGTTTGATCTCAATTTGTATGATGAGGGACTGGAACTCCTCGACCATTACAAGGACATCTACAGTAATGAATGGGAACTCCATTTTCTTTACTCCCGCGCCTATTCGGAGCAGAACAAACCCGTTGAAGCGATACCCCATCTTAAGCAGGGATTGCGGTTTGACAAAGATAACCCGGACTGCCTCCTTGGTCTTTTTTATGCCTATACCCAAATGAATCAGATGCCGAAGGGCGCCCGGTACCTTCTGAAGGCTAAAAAACTGTATCCTGATAACGAACTCATTCTCAATGCCCTTATCTGGTACCATTCCGAAACCAACGATTTTGCCAAAGCAGTGACCTGTTATGAGGGAGCCCGGTCCACCCTTGACTACAACTCGGAAGCGCTGAGAAACATCGGTATCGCATATGAACGCCTGGGTAATTTTAATAAGGCGTTAATCTGTTTTAAAATGTCACTTGAACTCAATCCGGAAGTTGACGAAACGCGTGACCTGCTCGCTGATCACTATATTTTACGCGGTGAAACCGCTAAAAGTATCGGCCTCTATAAAAGTTACCTTGTAAAATCTATTCATAATATCCGTGCCATGTCGCGGCTGGTATTCTGCCTGTCACAGGATGATCAGATGGAGGAGGCTGAAAAGGCGGCAAAAGAAATTATTCAGGTGTATCCCAACTCACCGGTCGGGTATGTTGATCTTGCCTATGTTTTTCTTAATAATAATAATATTGAACGGGCTATAGAGACGTCGAATAAAGCATTGGACGTCTCTCCTATTGATGCTGAAGCTATGCGGGTAAAAGGCATTGCCTATTCTGAAATGAAACAATATGACCTGGCAAATCAGACCTTTAAAGAAGCACTTGCACTCGCGCCGGAGAATCCGGAGATTATGAGGGATTTCTATCATCACCTGCGCAATGCCGATAAACATAAGGAAATGGAAGAGCTTGTGCAAAAGGTCATCAAACAGGAATACCCATACTGCATGGAAGATTTCTGGTTTTGCGCTGATTACTATCGTGAAAAAAATGACAACTTGAAAGCATTTCACTATCTCAATAAAGCATACCGATGCATGCCCGGTGAAAAAGAAATTATTCCACCCATGGCCGAAATATTGCTGGATATGGGCCACACGTCATTCGCCATACCCATATTGAAAGGATATATCGAGACCAAAGGATGGAATGATGTTATGAAAGGACTCACCAAACACCAGAAGCTGCAGGGCAAGTGGTCACAGGAGGGTCTACGTTTTCTCCAATTCTATGGCCAGAATCCGGTTGAATTCCGCAAATTCATCTTCGGTGTTTACATAAGAAAATTTGTGGTAATCTCATTGTATGCCTTACTGGTGACATTACTGGTGTTATCATACATATATTTCAAGACCACCGGCGTTATAACATTGATACTTTTTTATACGGCAATGATTTTCTCAATGAAAGGTACAACATATTTAATAAATAAGAGAAAATCTGCGACATGAAATATCAACGCTCCCTGAAATGTGCATTACCATGAAAGAACAACTGGTACTCCATATCTGCTGCGCGCCTGATGAAGCCTGGGTAGTAAAAAAACTCCAGGATCAATATGACATTCACTGCTTCTTCTGCAATCCGAATGTATACCCCAAAGAAGAGTATCATAAGAGACTTGCTGACGCAGAAAAAGTGGCGCATATATTTAACGTTCCCATCACTGCCGATTCTTATAATCCAACCTCCTGGAACAATGCGGTCGCAGGCCTTGAGGATACTCCGGAAGGCGGTGAGCGATGTGAAGAATGTTTTCTCCTGCGCCTCAGAAGAACTGCTCGATTCTGCGCAGAGCTTGGATGGCCCCGTTTCACCTCTGTCATGAGTATCAGTCCCCATAAACGCATTGAAATGCTCAACAAAACCGGCGAACAAGCTGCGAAAGAATATGGCGTCACTTTCGAACAATTCAATTTTAAAAAGAACAACGGATTTCAAAACAGTATTCAGTTGAGTAAAAAATTGGGACTATACAGGCAGGATTATTGTGGGTGTTTTTTGAGCAGACATGAACGTGATGAGCGGGAAAAGCATAATGAAAAGCACCGGAAAAATTCATAATTGAGAACAATAGAACACGGATTACACTGATCCGGCGGATTTTCACGGAATACAGAGATAACGACTAGTTATAAATAGCATTACTTTTTGCAAAAAAGTATTTTAAACAGACTAAATGATCGGAGCGTGGCGCAGTCTGGTAGCGCACTTGAATGGGGTTCAAGTGGCCGCTGGTTCAAATCCAGTCGCTCCGACCACTACAACTCCCTTAAAATCAATGATTTTGAGGGATTTGTAATTCTTACCTTGTAAACTTTTTTATACTCCTTTATACTTTTCCTATCCCGCGAAATTCACGCAAAAACGCCACTTTTTTTATGGGAGTCACGTAAATCTCACGCGAAATCACTTTAAAATTTTCCCGCACCTGTTCCGCTGTTATTAAAGACATAATAATTCAACTTCCGAAATATTAAACTGCTGTTATTTTGTACCCATGCCAATAATACAAGAATTAGGAGGAGTTTATAAAGAAGTTTTTTAAGAAAATGATTAAGTCTAATGTTTTGAACGGTATACGGTGTTAGAAAATCTGTAACCGTTCACAGGTTCAAGGTTCCCCGTTCAATGGTTAAAATCGCTTTTTTCTATAAAAAAACTTTGTGATGA
>CBDVBE010000173.1:0-12800 GCA_965372145.1 uncultured bacterium
TGCCTTCTTTGTTTTTTTCCCTATCACCAATACTGATATCTGGTGGCATCTTGCGGCAGCTCGTGAAATGTTTTCCGGAAAGGGTATGCTCCATACAGATCCCTTTGCCTATACCCTTCGTAATCCGGACTGGATTAATTTACACGCGCTCTTCCAGGTTGGTTCATATGTAATATACAAGGCTATAGGTGCCGGAGGGCTTGTAGTAACTAAATGCCTGGCAGTTGCCTGTATCTGTCTGGTTATATCCCTGATTATACCTGATACACGGTACATGGTTATCACTTCTACTATCTTCACACTCCTTATATTTGAGGTACGATACCTGATTCTTGTCAGGCCGATAATCATAACAATAGTCTGTATTGCCTTATTTCTTTGGGCTTATGAGCACCATATTCGAACAGGCAGGACCCGGTTTCTCTGGCTCCTTTTACCCGTGCAAATTATCTGGACCAATTCGCAGGGATTATTCCCTTTGGGAATTGCGATTGCAGGATCTTATCTGCTTGGTGAAATTATGCAGCGTACACTCTATTTAACAAAGTCGCATTCATCAGAACAGGTGACCGCTATGCAGATAATCCCTATGGATCTTACTATTAATTTCTCATTAATTATTTCATCCTGCCTTATAAATCCTTATGGTATATACGGGTTTCTGTTTCCTATTAAACTTCTCCAGAGAATAGATCCCACGCTAAAGAATATTTATTCGAGAAGCGTGTCGGAAAACCTGCCATTATTTGAGTTAACAGGAAAAGATTTACATTATGTCTTTGCTGTTCTGATCGTGACCGCTGTTGTGTTATCTACATTCTGGATAAATAAACGTGCGTTCCGATGGACACATCTTCTTCTTTTCGGAATATTTCTTTCCCTTGCATTTGTCGCTAAACGGAATATTCTGCTCTACTGTATAATAGCACCTGTTTTAATTGGTTATAATTGCCTGTATGGATGTGAGAAAGGTAACGGGAGGATACTCCACTGGTTTACCAGGCCAAGGATTGAGCAATTAATAAAAGAAATATCTATAGGATTAGCTGCATTGATTCTTTTTATGTTTATAATTATTCAGGGAATCAATATTTCCCGATTTCCAAAAAAGGGTACCTTTTCTCCTTTCAGAACTCCGACATCAATTGTTAATTATCTAAAACAAAATCCGATTGAAGGGAAGGTGTTCAATTCAATCCGCTATGGGGGTTATCTGATTTGGCATTTTTACCCGGATAAGCAGGTTTTTGTTGATGGACGTCTTATAATACGTTCGCCGGAGTTTTTCTCCGGTTATTTATCGATTCTTGATAATCCTGATGAGTTTTTAACTGTAGCCAGATGTTATGGAATCACTCATGCTATTCTTCCGATAGCACTATTCGAACGATATCTTAAACTCGTTAGATGGTTATATCACTATCCTGAGTGGGAGATTGCTTTTGTAGATGGTGCTTCAATACTCTTTATAAGAAAAGATTTATTACCTGAGGAGTATGATCCGATTGACCTGAGCAGCAGTGATGATGCGGAGGAGGTACGGAAACGGATACATGAACAATGGAAAGATGACGCTTATATTCGAGCTGAGGCACTAAAATATTTTAATGATCTCATTACCTATCTTTACGAATTGTGAATAGATAAGTTATACTAAAGCATAACTATCAAGAAACAAGCGCATGTGATTAAAAAAAGGAAAAATATTCAAAGAAATGTCTGTAAAAAAGTAAGAATATTAAAAAGCATAGGCAAAAAAATTATAGAGAAATGGAGTTTTGAGCACAACACTTCAAAGGCTCTTTATTTTCTAAGCACAAACTCTATCTTAATATTATTTTTATCTATTTAAAGATACATTCATAAAATAGTTATGCTCTGAAAACCGAGATTTATATTAATGAGGAGACGTGGATATTTATAGAGGTGCTGTGTGATGATAGGTATATATTATGATAGCATGGACGCTTCACTACAAACGCATTCAGCGGATAAACCGCTGATGCTGGGCGTATCAAAAAAAGGAGTTTTTAATGCCAATTATATCTATGTTTTACGGAATAATTATCCGAATGTATCTTCTTGATAATAAACATCATAATTTACCACATATTCATGCTAAATATGCAGAATTTGAAGCTTCGATTAGTATTGATGATGGCGAAATTCTTGCTGGTGAATTACAAAGGAAACAATTGCGATTAGTACAAGCATGGATTGAGTTACATAAAGATGAGCTATTAGCTGATTGGGAAATATCAATTGGTGGGGATAATCCATACAAAATCAAACCATTATGAGGTAATTTTTATGTATTGGGATGTAAATGTTGTAAAGCCAAAACCTGAATATAAAATATATATTGAAATAGAGGATGGGAGAAAAGGGGTCTTTGATATGAAACCTTATCTTGATAAGGGCGTTTTTAAAGAACTTAAAGATGTTAATTATTTTAATCAAGTGGACATCTTGTTCGGAGCTGTAACTTGGCCAAACGAACAAGATATTGCTCCAGAGACATTAATTAGTGAAATGAAATTAGTAGATGAAGAGCCAGTATAACAAATCATTGATAACATTTTATAAGAGCGGATGGGCCACTACCGTGTCCCTCCCGCTTAACATACTGTTATTTTTACGGGGATAAATTTTTCTCGATTTTGAAATGCGGAATAGTCACTTCAATAAATTCCTCGCTCACAACCGAATAACCGAGTTTTTCATAAAAGGGTATAGCGGTTTTTCTCGCATGGGCAAACAGCGTTGAAGCGCCTTTTTGCACTGTAAAATCTTCAGCAAACCGTACAAGATTTGTACCTATGCTTTTTCCCTGGCAGGGCTCATCAATAATAAGCTGACGCATCTTGAATGTTTTTTCATCAATCGGTATCAGCACCAAACAGCCAAGTAATGTATCTTTCTCAAAAGCTGCAATATGAAATTCATTGCTCTCCTCTCTGATTTCAGAATCAGAGAAACTTAATCCCAGGGGAGTTCTTAGCAGCCGCTCGCGGAGTTCGACAGTTGCGAAATATTCTTTAGAATTATAGGGGACTTGCTTTATAACCATATTTTTCACTTGTGATATAGTTCCCTTATTAAACTATCTATTTATCAGGTTTCTCCTGTGTGCTGATGACTTCAGCAAATCTTAAAACCGGGACAGGTGGATATGCATCGAGTGTATGGGCTGCATCAATATTAATAAGAAAGGAGAATTTTTTCAATCGTTCAACAGGTATTTCGCCGGGGTGACGGTTGTGAAACAAAATCTGTTGTGCTTTATACCCGGCAAATTTACCAACCATGTAATAGCGGCTGACCAATCCCATATAGGCGCCGTCATCCCGAATAGGCCCCTCAGTAGCGGAGAATGTTGGAATACCTGCTGAATGGCACTGTTCCACTATAATGCCGGCATTCGAAATAAGATAGCTGTCTGAAGGCAGGTAGATTATATCAGGTTTGACTGTTAGTAACCGGGTGATACTCCGTTTCAGGTTGTGCATGGATACGGTGCCATCTTTTGATACCTGCAAAGCTTCAATATGAACGTCATAGTTTTCGGGTATTGATAATTTTGTAAGTTGCTGAATCTGTAATACGGCATTTTTTTCCTTGGGATTATAGAGTGCGCCAATAGACTGAATCGGAAAGACCGAGCGTATTGCTTTTAACTGGGACTTGATGGGAACAATGTGTGACACGCCGGTTACATTTCGCCTGCTGAGAGAATCGCCTTCAGCTATGATCTCTGCTCCTACCGGATCAGAAACCACAGCAAATACCACCGGTATATCAGTAATAAACTGTTTAGAAGGATGATTGTTATATTTGCCGGCAAGTTTTGTCGTAACTGTTGTTCCAAAAGTGTAGATCAGGTCCGGTTGATTCTCTTTTAACTTTTTTCTGATTTTGGCCAGGTTTTCAAGATTTTTATCACAATCGAAAATAGAGAAACGAACGGGTAATGACTTTGTAGTAAAGCAACCCATAAATCCCCGTTCAGCTTCGGTGACACCTCGCCAGAGCACCAAAGCAATATCAAGTGAGTCACTCTCCTCTGCCCGGATAAGGGGAGAAATGAGAAGAATAACAAAAACTGAGCAAATTTTACCACTTGTACGAAATAGGTTTAGGGTATTCATGCTAACACACTATCCGGGACAGGGGTAGATTGAATTCGAGACATACTGATAAATAACATTGCTCCAATGAAAGTGATTAATCCAATAAAGAAAATTCCTTCAGAATAACCGAAAATAGAAATCAGCAATCCGGTAAGGATTGGTCCGAGAATATTGCCAATCCGCTCAAGCAGTCTGAAAAATGCAATAACAGTACCGAGACCGATTTTTTCACGCTCTTTTTCACAGATTTCAGTAACAAAGGTTAATTGTGATGAGATACCAATACTGTGCGCACAGCCAAGGATTATAATACCGGAAAAAACGCCAAGGGGTGTATGAAACCATTTAATCATCATCAGGCCGATACCTGAGAGTAGTCCGCAAATAATAATAAAGAGGCGCCGGTCTTTGATACGATCGGCGGCTTTTGCGACAATGGGTGAAAAGAGAACCATTGCAAGCCCATAGAACATGAGAGCCCGGCCAATACTTGATTGACTGCTGCCCATTGACGTGAGAAACATTGGCGCGGCAAAGTAGAGAAAACCGGTAAGACAGATTTTTGCGGGTATCGCGGAAAAGGCTACAAGGCCGAGTAATTTTTTATTCGCGAGGATAAGTCGAAAATGCTGCAATTGAAATGATTTCTTTTTCTCTTTAGCCTGCAGTGTGTCATCAAGGCGCAATTGTTTGATCGCAAAAAGGGCGGCAAACAATGCAAGCACTGCTGAGGTAAGAAAGGTCGCCTGGAATCCAATGCGGTCCGCGAGGATGCCACCGATTGCTGAACCGCTCAGCGAACCGGCAAAAAAACCGGAGAGGAACATGGCCATACCCTGGGTTCTATTCTGCGGTGTTGTGGTGTCAGTAATGTAACCTTGACAAGTTATATATACGATACCGTAACCAACCGCAGTGATGGAACGCCATGCAAGCAGATCAAGAATCGAACGGGAATAAGCGGTAAGAATCAATCCAAGGGTGGTAATACACGCGCCGACGAGAAAAGGTATATGACGTCCTTTCCTGTCGGACCATGCTCCTGCATAGGGCAGTGATAATGCCCAGAACAGCATGAAGATGGATATCGGTAAGCCAATAACCACTTCACGGGAAATACCTGCTATGGGTGTATAAAGAGAATTTACATACAGGGGGAAAAAGGAAAGAGAGAGTGATTCTGCAAAAATTACCAGAAACAGCGGGAGCCGTACGCTTATCATGGACCGATGCATATACACTTTTGCATGATATTTTTCTGCAAAAGTAAATTGCCCTTCAAACTCTTTGATTTTTTTATGTGTTGCTCCTAAAACTTTGTGAACGGTAGCATAGGCACTATTAACTTTAATAATTAAGCTATTAAAAAGCCGGGTAAATTCAGCAGTTTCACGAGAAGTACGGGATTTCAGGCGATGGGTATATGCACCGTTGAGCCCCTGTTGCAAAAGCCTGTGGATTGAGGCAAGCGGCGCGGTGATAGTTTTGTCGGTAAGGAAAATAATAACTTCCAGAATTATTAATAATGAGACAGCAAACAGGGTAATGATATCCAGTAGATTATCCTTAAAGGTGTCGGCAACCACTGATTTGCTGATACCGAGAACAATTGCGGCAACAGGTTCTTTCTCCCGGTTAATTAAACGGATAGTATAATAGCTGAACCGTCCTGCAGAGGAAACCACTTGTGAATTAAGACCGAATAAACTTTGTGACAGAATCATTTCCAATTCTTCATCAGAGGTGCCGCTCAGACAGAGCAGGTTACCGGTCATGTCACGTAAAGCGATATATCGGATTTCCGGGTTTTTCTCCCGCAGTTCATCAAAATATTCTTCGAGCCCATGCAGTTTCCTCAGGGGAAAATTGTGCGAGAGTGCGAGACTGATAAGGTCATGGATAGAGGTGGTAAGTATCTCAGCTTTTTTATCTATCTGCGGGCGCAGCACCTGTTCAAAACTGTGCATGGTTCGCCAGGAGAAAAGCATTCCGGCAATGATAATAACACCTGCAGAAAGAATAATAAATTTTAGTGCCAACCGGAAAGTATCAAATGATTTCTGCATGAAGCATACCTTATTCCTGGTTGTCTGTATGGACTTTTACCATGGTGTTCATTTCTGTAATCAGCTCCTCACTCTGTTTCCTGAAAGCAATCACATCTATAACATCCTGCTGGTTTTCAGCTCTACCTTCTTTGATTGCGGCAGTCATACCTTCCATAGTGGCTTTTACCGGGCGAAGAACAGGATGGATGAGAACACTTACCACGATGGTAATAACAAGAAATATGACAGCAATATTAAGGATAAGTGAACGTTTTACCTGCAGCATTTTCTCGGTATCAAGAGCCTTATATACGAGCATGAGAATTCCTTCACGGATATTGAAGCTGTTTAATAACGGCAGATACATCGCTGCCTTATCTCCGGACAACGTTCGTACCTCAGGTGTGCTGTGTGCGGTGTTAAGAATATCCTCCGAAGGTGTTATTGTCGAAGCAGTCACGGAGTCGGTCGTAAAAAGAAGGTCCCCGGCAGAATTTAAAACTGAAATGGCAATGATATCGGAATCCTCGCCTCTACTTCTTTTTAATATATCGGGAATTGTGCGCAACTCACTGCAACGTAATCCAAGGCCCAATCCCTTTTCAATTGATGTTGCAATATCACGGGCAAGCGCACAGTATGCACTGCTGCGAAGATCTTTACATCGTTTCTCAAAGTTAAAATAGGTGAGTACTCCAAGTAGGATCAGTGTACATAAGGTCATTCCGCTAATGAGAAATATGCTCTGCCATATTAATGTCTGTTTTATAACTTTCATAGTCGGATATCTGAAAATGGAAAGGTTATAGAGCTTTGAGTGCCAAGAATGTTATATCGTCGTACTGATTAATACCGCGCTGATATTTATTAACCACTTCAATAATTTTTTCAACAGTCTCTTTAACATCAGCAGTGCCATGCAATCGGATAATTTCAACAGCTTCATCTTCACCCAGCATGGTACCCGCGGCATTCTGGGCTTCAGTAAAACCATCGGTATACACCAGGAGCATATCATCCTTTGGTAATCGGACAGATTTGGTGCTGAATGATGCATCCTCCATAACACCCAATGCCATGCCGCACTTTTCCGGCAGGGTTGTGACCTTTCTTTCTGCTGTAAGAATAAATGGTGGATTATGCCCGGCGTTACAGTATTGGAGTTCCCTGTTTGTGATATCATAGATACCACAGAATATTGTCACAAACATTAATGCGTCGTTGCTCTCGCATAATTCTTTATTGACACGGGTTAGAATTTCAGACGGTGTGGCTTGTATATCACTCTTTGCTTTAATGAGTGTTTTTGTCACAGCCATAAAGAGTGATGCAGGTACCCCTTTATCAGAAACATCACCCACTGAGAAGCAGATTCTATTTGGACCCAGCGGAAAGAAGTCGAAAAAATCTCCCGATACCTCCCGTGCAGGTTCAATGGTGCCATAGAGTGCAATTTTAGGCCAGTTAGGCAACGGTGGAAACAGTGTTGGAACCATTGTCATCTGGATGGTACGGGCAATCTGGAGTTCCTGTTCTACTTTCTGCTTATCCTCCCGTATTTTCCTATTACGAACAAGATCGTCAATTATAAAAGCAAAGAGTGCTATACCAATCCCTTCAACAATCATGCGGACCGGCATAGTAATGCTTTGTGAAGCTATTGCCAGTTTCATATTTCCATGAAGGAGAATGACCAGTACTGAATGAAAGGCTTCAATGAAAACAGTGAATACAACGGCACGGGTTAATCCAATGAATTTTTTATCGTTTCGATTATAAAGATATCCGGCGAATAATCCTGCAGCCAATGCTGCAAGTGCGCAGGGGAGAGCGGTTTTTCCACCAAGAGAGTATCGGTGGAGTCCGGATATCGCACCTGAAATACCACCCACAAGAGGGCCGCCAAGCAAACCGCCAATTATAGGGCCAAGATTGCGGATGTTTGTTCGCACATCAAGTACCGGTATGGAATTGAGGGTGCCGTATACACCAAGCGCTGAGGCAATTGCAGTAAGGATAAAAATATACCGCCAGTTTTTCCACCCTTCAGTAATACCGGTATGTAAACGGCTATGGCTGAATATATAGGCGCAGAGTACTACTACTGCCATGTTGTTCAATAAGGGAGCCGCAAGATGCAGCCATTCAATAATAAGTGGCATAGTGTCTCTCGGAAAAAAAAATTTTATAGAATAGAAATATAATTGATTATCTACTATATTTCTATACTCTTTGACTGTACTTCCAGTATTACAATAATCCTTCGACAGGAGGCATCAAGGTATGGCTAAGTATATGCCGGAAAAACGCTTCTCTTTTATATCCACCGCTGCTTCATTGAATGAAGAGACATTTGGTGTGGTGCAGTTTTCAGGAGTAGAAGGTATCTCAATTCCCTATGAATTTGATATTATGCTCGTGTCGGATAACCCGGATATTGACCTTGATGATATCATGGCAGTGCCGGTAAAATTCACCATTCATCGTAAGGAAGGGAATGATGTTGATTTTCACGGTATACTCGATTCCTTTGAGCAGCTTCATAAATATAACGAATACATATTTTATCGCGCCCATCTTGTGCCCAGGCTCTGGTGGCTCTCTATTACCCATCATAATCAAGTATGCCTGAAGAAAACAGTTCCTGAAATAGTAGAATTGGCTCTTAAAGACAGCGGCCTGTCAACACTGGATTTTGAGTTTAAAATACGTGGCAACTATAATCCCATAGATTATGTTTGCCAGTATAATGAAAGCCATTTTAATTTTATATCCCGATGGCTTGAACGTGAAGGCCTGTACTATTATTTCGATCAGAAGGGGCAGGTAGAAAAAATTATATTTACCGATACCCATATCGTCCATACCGATCTGCCGGATGTACATTATGCACCGCCCTCAGGACTTCTGGAGACCGAAAGTACTGAAATAATCAACTCTTTTATCTGCCGGCAGCGGCAGTTGCCTCAGAAAATATATTTAAAGGATCATAACTATGAACGCCCGTCACTTGGTATAAGCGGTTCTGCAGACGTTGACCAACGGGGACGGGGTACTGATTATGTATACGGTGAGTATTTCCCGAACTCCGAAGAGGGCAATCGCCTTGCCGGTATACGCGCGGAGACCCTCAACTGTAGAAAACGGGAGTTTATCGGCGAAAGCACTATTCCTTTCATGGAACCCGGATATACGTTTACTCTCCATCGTCATTACCGGGAAAGCTTTAACCAGAGGTATCTGGTGGAGAGCGTGTCCCATGACGGCAATCAGGTAGGTTACCTTATTCCCAGTGTGTTAGAAGGACTCTCCGGACATAAACATACGGTCTACTATCGCAACAATTTTACCGCTATCCCGGCAGACATACAGTTCCGCGCGGAACGTAAAGCGGTCAAACCTCGTATTGCCGGTACTTTGCACGCGGTAATTGACGCTGAAGGAAGCGGCCGGTACGCCGAGCTGGACGATCAGGGACGGTACAAAGTCCGCCTGCCCTTTGATGAGAGTGATGAGCATAACGACGGGAAAGCATCCGCCTATCTTAGAATGATGCAGCCTTATGCCAACCAGAGCGGCGGTATGCAGTTTCCCCTGACAAAGGGCACCGAAGTATTGCTTACCTTTATCGACGGTGATCCGGACAGACCGGTTATTGCCGGTGCTGTGGCCAATCCGGAGACACCCAGCCCGGTGACTGCGAAGAACCAGACCGAGTCTGTGATTCAGACCGGTGGAAATAATAAAATCAGAATAGAAGACAAAGCGGGCAAAGAGCGGATTATTATGCAAAGTCCGTCTTCAAATTCTTATGTACGAATCGGTGCTCCAAATGATCCGATACAACTTAATGGTGATAATCCCCTGTATCTGAAACAGGGAGATACCTGGTCGGATCCCGGAGCAACCTGTGGCCGTTTATCCATTAATTCAGGTACCGGCTCCGTTGATACAAGCACAATGGGAACTTATACAATCACCTATACAGCAGCAGATAGTGACGGTATACAGCAAACTGCTCAGCGGCAGGTCATTGTGTATGATCAACATATTCAGGATTTTGATCCTACCCCGAATGGTGTTCGAATCCGATCTGACGGTAATTTCTGGATTGAAGCAAGGCAACGGTATGGAGAATATCGTGTCGGTATACCAACAGATGCACCCAAAGAGACCGACGCAGCCAAGCCACCAAAAATCAAAAACATACTTGACAATTTTAAGAACGCCTATAATCCGGGAGGTTTGAAAAGCAGGCACTTAAAGGATAGTAATACAAAGGCGCTTGCTGAAACGTTTTCCGATGCTTTTGACAAAGGCCATGTCCGTGTATCCAGCCTTGATACTTTTATTACACAAGAGGGAAACATTTATGATTTTGGCGGCTATTGGAATTATAATCTTGGCAACTGCTATATAGAAAATCATATAAACCAGAAAGCGGTGCTCAATGTAAAGACTGACCTTAAGGCACCCGCAACAGCGGCATCGGTCATTCTACCATCAGTACTTTCCGGCATGTTGGGCGGGGTTATTGCCACAAGCATAGCGACGTTGACAGTCGGAGCAATAGTGGGTGGGCCTGCCGGTGCGCTTATGGGTATATTGATTGGTGTCATTGGCGGCCTCGCTATCGGCGCCGTATCAGGTGCATGGTATCTGATCTATCCCGGTGAACCGGGACAAAAGGATATCAGTGATACGATTACCGGACCGAATTTTGGAGATATCAAAACATGGGCGCAAAAAGTTAAAAGCAGTTTTATTGACCGGAATGACCCGACAAAGGGGCAGGCCCCAAAGTGCAAAGGTACGGGCTTTATGCACACCGACTCTACCTGGGTAGAAAAGAAATTCGGGGACTCCTATGATTTCAGAAAGGGTAATTCAATTGATATATACCATGGTGACAGAGAGGAACATAACCATGGCGACGCCTATACATTTAAATACGGTGGGCGCAGCGAGGAGACTGAATTCACCGGCAAAGGGGTAAAAAAATATTACATGTGGTCCGCAGGTGGAATTAAAGAGGAATTTGACTACCATCCAATAAACGGGCAATTACTTAAATATAACTACGCAAATAAAAATGTAATGTTTGATTATCAACTCGTTCTTCCTGCTTCACCCAAGCTGAGTATTGCAACCACCTTCTCACCCATGGAAACCAATCTAAAGGTAAGTACATCCATGCAGGTCAACCTTGAAGGCAGTTTGGGACTGGCAATGAATGTAAAACTGGCGACTGGATTTAGTATTGATATAGAATATTGCCCCTCATGGAAATTAGAGTGGAATTGGGATCAGATGAAGTTTGTTCTAAAGGGGCCTAAGACAAAATTCAATAAAGAAGCTGATCTTAACGGTAACTTACAGAAGATATTACTCAACCAGGTGAAGTTGGATATTCAATCAGGTGACATGAAGATACATGACGACAAGCTTGAGGTCGCGGTAAAAAAACTGAAAGTCGGCCAGGGATTTGAATTTTCGGGAAATTAATATATGAAAGTATTCAGACCATTACAGTTGGGATTTAACCATCGGGTGCTTGAGCAGAACCGGAAGTTCTATTTCGTTGCATCCGCAGCACTGGGTATTCATCTTCAGAGCGGTGAAGCAGGTCTGGAACCGGATTATCTTAAAGATGCTTTCGCCTGCATGGGAGAAAAACCGTTTCCGGATATGGGCATGCCGAAGCCTAGCGGTGAATTTCTCGTATCAGGCAGTTTCTTCTCAGAAAACGCGGAAGCGGTCACCGGCGGTGAAGTCGGTGTTGTGCTGGCAGAACTGGAAAAGAAGCTCACCGTTTTCGGGCCGCGGCATTGGAAGCCGGGCGGGCTGTCCGCGCCGGAAACCATTACCTGCATGCCCCTTGACTATATGCACGCCTTTGGCGGTAAAGAATACAAGCCGAACCCTGATGGTATCGGTTATAAAGACAAAAAATTGCCCTGTGTTGAAAATTCCGGACAGTTAATAACATCACCGGATGACAAGCCGGTGCCTGCCGGTTACGGTCCTCTCGATCCTTCGTTTTCGCAGCGCATACGATTTCAGGGCACCTATAACAGCGGCTATATGAAACAATATTTTCCCGGGTATCCACCGGATTTTGACTGGCGCTATTTTCTCTGCGCACCGCAGGATCAGTGGATTGACGGTTATTTTGAGGGGAATGAATCCTTTGCGATATACAATATGCACCCTGAAATACCGGTTATTAAAGGAACCCTTCCGGGGCTCTATGCCCGTTGTTTTATCCGGCATACAATTAACGGTTCCGGGCCTGAATTTACCGAGCTTCCTTTGAATCTTGACACGGTCTGGTTTTTCCCTGAAAAGCTGCTGGCGCTCTGTATCTGGCGCGGCGGTATCGATGTCGCTGATGATGAAGCTGAAGAGATCAGCCACGTTCTTGCCGCGTATGAAGACCGTTCGCATGAACCCCGGACACCACAGCATTATCAGCAGTCGCTTGACAGACGCCTGGATAGTGATGACAGCCTTCTCAATTATTTTAACACTGAAGATCTTATACCGGTCGGTGCAAAATGTGCCATGGAACTTCTGCAGGAAATGGCCCTGGAAAACGGCGCGCCGATAATCGGAATGAATG
>CBDVBE010000174.1:0-12767 GCA_965372145.1 uncultured bacterium
CCTCGTAAAGTTCGTCTCTATGTGACTATTTTTTAGATTTTTCTCACTGCCGGGTCAGGATTTACTACATACTATATTTTAAACTATCTTACAAACCGGAATGTACTTATAAAGTTTCTCTCAGAATTTGTAATATCTATAATATATAGACCGGGTGAGATAGCTGTTACGGGGACTTCAATCCAATTGTGTCCTTTTTGATGAATTGTTGAAAATATTCTTTTTCCTTTCAAATCGCTGATACATATTCCATAGCTGCCTTTAAAAGGGATAAACAACAAGAGAGAATGGACCGTTTGCCGAGTGGTTATTCCAGTTTTAAATTCATTTCCAATAATCTTCTCATGAATAGCTGTTGTTTCATATTTCACGGTCAATTTCGGCCGCTTGTCAACTTCATCAAATTCAGAGGACCGATATGATTTGCCATAATTATCTCTTTGTGTGGGATTGTTTCCTTGAAGCGTTTTGGGATATATAAATTGTTTTACCATAAAGCCATAATTCGGGATTTCATTAGTATGTATTTTTTTTACGATATCCGTTACATTATAATTTTCCCAGTCATTCATTGAGGCATAGTCGGCAAGTACCAGGTTTTCACGGTTAAAATCACAACCACCGGGAGATGCCATCGTATCATTGAGTAGGGGATTATAAAATTTTGTGTCAGGATCGGTGTTTTCCCATGCTGTATTTTTATCAGCATTTTTCCAGGTTACTTCATCGTCAACCCATTGTTTTGAGACTGTAAAGAGAGAACAGAGATTTGTATTGCCCTGCTCAGCAGTATCTCCATAAAAGAAAAACATCGAGTATATCGCTTCAACGATATCGGCGTTTGACGGAATTTCAGAAAGATTGAATTTTATTACCACCCGGGCATAGTCACCTTCGTCACCTCAATTCTGGCAGTTATGATTGAACAGGACGTCATTCGTAGAATAATTATCTTCAGGCCAAAAGCTGAAAGTATACGAATCTACACATCCCTGGTACCCATCTTTGCCATTCTGGAGTACTTTGGTAACTGTTTCTGCATTTGTCAAGTAAATAAGAATTGCCATAAGGAGTGAAAATTGATAATTCACTTTATAAGAAAACATTATAACTCCTTAAATAATAGAATGTTGTAGTAATAGATTAAAGTATACTATTAGACCTGGAGTAACACAGCCTTAATAATATTAATATAGGAAATTTATTTTTAATATTTAAGTTTAATTTAATAAAAATTAATTAATACGAAAAAACAGCGAAAGAGTATTTTCTGATTAATGAGAATAAAATAGTATATTAATGCCTGATTAAGTTTCTTTAAAGGAAAGCCGAAGCAGGTGCAAAATCATAAAAATAACAATGATATTTTACTCCTGATAGCGTTCCTGTTATCCGGTTTGAGCGGACTCGGCTATGAGATCCTTTGGACAAAGCTCTTAGGACTATCATTGGGCAGTGAAACCGTAGCGGTGTATGGCGTTCTTGCCGGTTACTTCGGCGGTATGTCTCTCGGGGCGTTTCTTTTCAGAAAAAGGGTTAAAACAGCGAAACATCCTGCGCTATGGTATGTCTGTTTTGAGATTATTGTGGCGGTATACGCGAGTATAATACCCTTTATTTTTGCCGGAATGCCCTCATTTCTTCCAATGCTGTTGAACAGCATTGTCGGGCAAAATATTTCAGTTATAGGTCTTGGTATCTCATTTACCGTTGCCGGGATACTGTTTCTGCCTGCTACAATCTGCCTTGGTGCCACACTTCCTGCCCTTGTTGAGGCACGGAGGCGTATCATTTCCACTGATAATGATGGACGCGGGTTGGGCCGGTTGTATGGTGCGAATACCGCAGGAGCTACTGTCGGCATTTTTGTGACAGTATACACTATTCTTCCCCGTTTCGGTATGCTTAAGGGTAGTTTTTTACTGGCGCTGTGCAGTCTTGGAGCCGCTTTCAGCGCATGGGGCTGGCACAGGAAACATGAAACCTCACATGTAGAAGCGAATGCTGATGAAATAAAAGATGAAATAACCACCGGCGAAAAGAGCCGGGTATTGCTGATTCTTGCCTTTGCAACGGGATTTGCAGGAATAGCCTTTGAAGTTGTCGGGGCGCAGATATTGTCGCAGGTATTTCGAAATACGATCTATACATTCGCCAATATCCTCGGTATTTTCCTCGTTGGGTCCGCAATAGGCGCGTGGTTTTACAGCATTTTTGTTAAGAAGGCCGGTATTTCTTTCAGTACAACTCTGGGAATATTACTCGCAGGATTGACCTTCTCGGTAACCCTGGCAGCCTTTCCACTGGCAAACTCACTTGCCATTGCGCATTCCATTGCCCCACTGGCCGGTTCCTCTTTTATTCAGCATCTTGCAGCAGAGCTGGCTGTGGCTTGTTTAATCTTTTTGGTACCCACCATCTTTATGGGTGCCCTGTTCAGCCATATTGTCTCCCAGTTTACTGAGCAGGGGATAGGTAAGGCAGTTGCTATAAATACACTCGGTGCAACTATTGCGCCAATTTTGTTTGCTCTGATATTTATCGGATCGGTCGGGTATACCGGATCTTTTTATATCGTTGCAGGTACCTATTTCGTGATATTCTCATCAGTGGTAATCCTTTGGAAACTGAAGCCACTTATTACCGTAGTAAGCTATTGTATTATTATAGTAGCAGGTATACTTGCACCAAAAGATTGCGTCATTCTGAACGTTAAAAGAGGGCAGAAGATTGTAAAACGGTACGAGGGTATCATGGGGCAGGTGATGGTGTTGGAGGATAGAACAACATCATATGAGAGACAGCGGAATCGTTATCTACAGGTTGACCGTTTTTACACCATGGGTGGTGGCGATGTGATCACGGAAAAGCGTCAGGTATATATGCCCCTGTTGCTTACACCGGGAAAAGGGCGGATTCTTTTCCTCGGGGTAGGCACCGGTATCTTTGTCAATTCAGCGCGGGTATTTGATTTTGATACAATAGATGCGGTAGAAATTGTACCGGAAATAATAGAGGCTCTCGATTACTTCTCATCGGTGAATAACCGGTTATCAAAGGCGAAAAATGTAAACTTCTATTGCTCCGATGCCCGGCGATTTGTTTCCGCAACAAAAAATACCTATGATGTGATATTCGGCGACCTGTTCCATCCCTCTCGGCCCGGTGCGAGTTTTCTTTTAACCTGTGAGCACTTTAAAACCATTAAATCACGGCTTACAGAAGAGGGGTTTTTTATTCAGTTTATACCCTTGTATCAATATGATACTGCTACGTTGAAGGTTGTTATGAGAACCTTTCATGCGGTTTTTCCCAAATGTCATGCGCTCCTGGGGCGTAATGCCTATCGAAATATAATGATACTGGTTGGCAGTAAAAATGACAAAACGGAATTGTCTATTCCTCTTAACACCCTGCAGGGGAGGATTGAAAGCAATACGAATCTTTGCACTATTGTGCATAATCCGGTAAGCCTTTTCTCTTACTACCTGTTTGATAGTAAGGGTATATCTGATTTTGCCGGCAGGGGATCGCTCAATAAGGACCTGCATCCTCTTATAATGTTCAACACCTCGAAACTTGCCTATAAATCTGTAGCAGCAGAAAGGGTAGCATCACTGTCCGCATTGCTCAATAAAAAAAAGTCTCCTCCGGAAACAATGGTGACCGATCCATCAGATGAAAAACTCAGACACTTTCGCAACGAAACCGGGCGGTTTGGCATGGCTCTTACCAGCTTTATAAAGGCGGAGGTGTTGACCTGTACGTCTCTCTCTACTAAGAAGAGACCCGAGGAGGCTATTGAGCTCTATGTACAGGCCTATGAATATAATCCGGTCTTTGCCTTGAATCAGGGTATACCATTTATGCTTTCACCCGATTTCAAGCAGTATCATAAGAAGATTTTCCCGCGCCTGATTGCTGCCACACCACATTTGAAATGGTTGTATATCGATTATCTTGGTTATTTAAATAATGTTGTACATGATATGGAGATGCATAACGAGATATACAAACAGGCGGCTCCAATATTTGGCGGTGAAGATTCTTTGAATATGGTGTTACAATCTACCGGGATGTTTAAAAAAGGTTTATAATACAAAAGTCAGGAATCAATTCGTTAAAATGGGAAGAATGCAGAATTTAGAATGGTGTATAACACAATTAATTATATTATTTCATTGGTAAATATTTAACAATCCGTGAAAAGTACTATGGGTACAGTGACTGGTAACAATCCTACCGCTAAAATTGGTCATCTACTAAAACAATATCGTAAGCAAATTCGTTTAACCCAATCCTATGTTGCAAAGAAATCCGGTATTTCTTCAAGTATGCTCAGCCAGATTGAAAGGTCTCTTGTATCTCCATCAGTAAATACCCTGTTTGCAATATGTAATGTCTTGGGGATGGATTTGAAATATTTAATAGAAGCAATAACAAAGACTGATCCTGTTCGTGTTTTCCATCCAAACGAGCGCCCTAGAGAAGATTACAGCAAAGCTGTTTTTGAGGACCTTATATCTAAAACAAAAACACCTAACGCTACGGAATTGCTCCTTTTAGAAATTAAACCTAAACAAGAAATCTCACTAAAAGGAAAAGGGAAAGATATTGTATTAATAGGATATGTGATCGAAGGATCAGTATTGATAATAACTGATAATGGTACAAATTATGTTTGGAAAAAGGGTGATAGTGTCCTTTTTAAATCATTAATCCCGCATTCGTTTAAAAATAACGGTAATACCCTGTTCAGGGCTATCTTGAGTGTATCTCCGATTCGACCTGAGTTTCTTGCTAACGCTTAAATGTATAAGTTGAACTTTTTCTCTTTTTATATGCTATTTTACTTCTGTTGATGGGTTATTTCCCTTGGAATTAAACCATTCATTACAACGAAGCAAAACCTGTCTGAACTATTACCAAGAACATGTGAGCGGAATATTCCCGTTTAAACCCGAACGTGAACGTTTTTTTTACTTTAATAGAATCCGTGAGAAAAGTTATAAAAAGTACTCAATTGTGACCACCGTCACAAGCATAATCTGTTTCATTAACTATTTTGAGTAGTGTATTTTATAGTAAATTACCCCAATCACCGGAAAATATACTAATCAGGAAAAAGAGTTTTAACAAGGAAAATCACACATGGCAAACAAAGAGTACCGAGACATAAACGATTTCTATTTTGTACAGCATAAAAAAGAGCCCGAGCCGAAACCGAAACCTGAACCGGAGAATATTGAGGAAATCGATGAGCAGCCGGTAAAAAATGAACCGGAACTGAAAATTTCAGAAGGCATCTTTGTCCACGGACCTGATAGTTTTGATTTTCTCAAGGAGTGTAGTGTTAAAGTAAATGTTGAGTTTATTAATCCTGAGAAAAAAAGCGCGAAGATTGATTTCAGCCTTTTTTCTCTCTATGCAAAAGAGGGGAAAGAGCCTGATAAAGATTCTGAGTATGACCATAAATATCAGGTGAGCGCTCATACGAGCAAGAGTGAAGAGGGCGTTTATTATGCGGAAGCAAAAATCCCGCAACTCTGGTACGATGAAAACTATTACAATGATTCAGAAAAACCAGCCGATGCTACATGTAAATATTTTTTCAGGGCAGATCATCCAAAAGCTTTGGAAAGGAATAAGAAAAGTGAGCTTTTGGAAATGCCGCAAAAGAAAACAGATGATAAGCTGATTTTCTATATTCCTGCGTCTGATGAGTATCTTGAAGTAGATGCGAATACCGCTTTTAATACACTGGAAAAGGAGTGTGAGGATATTGACAGCCTTGCCAATGATATACAGGCTATTCGTGAGATTGTTTCTTTCGAAGAGCAGATTCAAAAAGCGGATGCCGTTGAAGAGAAGCTGCTGACACTCCTTGGCACGAAATCACAGATTTCAGCAAAGGATACATTTGAAGAGATTCTCCTTGTTAAAAACGACAAAAACAGTCGATGGGGAAAGCCAGTCAGTTATGTAAAACGCCAGAGTCTAAAAGAACGGGCGAAAACAGGGGAATCCGGGAAAAGTCAATTTCGAAGAGTCCGTCGTTCCTACGAATATGAAAAGGAAGAATTAAAAGAGTTTCTCGGATTAAAGGAGAATCAGAACTCCGGTGGTTCCGCGAATCCTCTGGAAACAGTTAAAGCGACTTTCTGGAAAAAAGAGGCGGGCGGTGATGGTGTTTGGAAATTTACAGCGAGAGATGAAAACGGCAATGTGGATGCTGCGGCAGACAATGATTATTTCAGTATCTCAGCGGAAGCGCAGCTTCTTCGTTTCACGGCAGGTGTGAGTATCGCGTCGGATGTGACCAGTGTTTTAAAAGGTAAACCAAAGTTTTCAATCGGTGGTCAGGCAAACCTTACCTTTTCTCTTGTAGAAGGTGCTGTGGAGGGTTCGTACTCCTTCCCCAATAAAGCAGGCGTCAACATTCTCGCATTGTTTACCAGTACGGAAAAATTAACCGGTTTGGTAAAAGAGGGAAGAGTGTGCTCCATTTTGCTCAAAGCGATTCTTTCGGCCTACACCTTTGTCGGGGCAAGTGCTACGGCAATAGTTGGCCTGCCGAATATTAATTTCACCGATGGTAAAAAAGAAGCTGAGGTTGGCGGTGAAATCGGAGTAGGGGCGACCGCGACCGGTGGAGGTTCCCTTGCCTGCGCAATAGAGTGGAAAGGCCATAACTCACCAAAATTCGCGGGATTAGGAGATGTTAAAGGAACTGCTGAAGCCAGCTTTGGCGTCGCGGGTAATTTACAGGCGCAAATTGGATATAATGACGGAGTGTTCTTTGTGAAAATTGGCGCGCGTGCAGTTGTCGGGATTGGCGGAAAACTCGGCACAGAAATCGGACTTGGTATTGATGAGGGGTTTAAGTTCGTAGCATATATTTTAAGGAGTTTTGATTACCATTACGTTGAAGAAACTATGGGGGAAGCCTTTGACACGTGTGTTAAAATGTCAATTCTGGCAATAGCGAATGTGACAGAAAAAATTGGAAAAGCCACAGAAAAAGGGAAAGCTCTGGTACTCCACGCATTCGAAATTGGAACAGAAGTTAAGGATGAAATGATAGAGGCTATCCTGGGCGATGAGAGGAAAGAGGAGATCAAATTCGCGGCACCGGAAGCGACTGGTTCAATTATTCTCGGCATAATGGAGATACCGCAAGAGAGCGACTTTGACGCGATAATCAAACTGCTGCAATCCGCTGACAGTGATCATGAATTGAAATCAATACTGCGGACAGTTGGTCTGGAAGATATCGCTATAAAAGCCAGTAGACCCAAAAGAGGAACGCCGCTTTATTCAAAATGGCAGGGGGATGCTTTGCAGGAGGGGATCCGGAGGTTGTTGGGGTTCGGGGAAGGGATAAAGAAACTAGAATTCGCGTATCCAGGTTATAGAGGAAAGGTAAAACGGGTTTTGGAGGAAAAGAATATTGAATTTTAAAATAATATTTTTAGCAGCAACACTTCTTTATCATCAGTTTGTTTTTGCTCGTTTGGTACGAGATACGATTATTGTTGAGCAAGACACTATGGTTATTTGCAGTTCATATGCAAAGGTTGGATATCTGCAAAGTGTTTATACCACAAAAGATAGTAAATTTCACGGGTTTTATAAAGAATGGTATAAAGATGGTCAACTAAGATCAATATCAAAATATGATTTGGACAAAATTATAGACACATCGTTTTCTTATTACAGATCGGGTAATTTAAAATCGAGACTCTGCACTAATGGATGGAATTTACAATTAGCTGATGATGGAGATACTCTTGGATTAGGTTTTAGAGAATCTGGAAGAATAATAGGTGTGTATAAGTCCTGGTATAGAAAAGGGTGGAAAGAAGATTTCACCAACTACAACTCCTCCGGCAAAAAACACGGCCTCTCCCAGCGCTGGCGCGAAGACGGTACACGAAAAGACAGTACCATTTATGAAAATGGCATTGTCAAAGAATCAATGAAATATTTCCGCACCGGCACCTCACGCTACTTCTGCACCGGCACCCCTCGCTACTTTTACACATACGAAGACGATGAAAAATGGAGCATCCGCACCTGGTCTCCAGACGGCAAAAAAACAGGCACTGTTACAAACGGGAATGGGGAAATTTTACTCTATTCCGAAGATTTGAAAGAAAAGGAAAAAATCCGTTATCGTGAGGGTTGGATACTCTCCAGAGAAAAGTATGTCAATGATACACTGGTTTCCGAGATGGGGAATTTTTTAGATGGTTCTTCGCGATTTCACATGGGTTATAAGGATGGATTAGCGGAAAAAGGCTGTTTTTACCAATTCGGTAATAAGGGGAAAAAGCATTACATAGAACGGGGTAAAGGTTTTGGTATTTATTATACGGAGGATGGCGCGAACCGTTATGTGCGGGAATATAGAAACGGTAAATTGATTTTAAACCGGAAACTCACCTCCGAAGAGAAAGATATTGCTGCTGCTATGGAAGATTCGGTAAAAAATATCATTGGAAGTTTTATTATAGCGATGAGAAGGAACAATCTATCTGCGGTAAAAGAGCTGATAGAAAATGGAGTAGATGTTAATTTGCAACTTGATCATACAGCAACAGCACTTCATTTCGCGGCGAATCATGGGAAGGTTGAAATTGTGGAGTATCTTCTTTCTGCGGGAGCGGATATCAACGCCAGAGACGGGCATGGCCGCACTGCCCTGTATCTGGCGTATGTAATGAAGCAAAAGGAGACTGTAAAGCTGCTGCTGGAGAAAACGGGAATTTTTAATAATCCTGAGTCAGGTTCCTGGACAGGAGGCGGTCTTATGTTTGAAGCCGCCAAGGCTGATGACCTTGAATTTTTGAAGTATCTTGTCTCCAAAGGCGCAGACCTTTACGCATACAATTATGACGGCGCGAATGTTTTTCATGTAGCGTGCGGAAAAGGAGCACTTTCCGTTATACAATATTTGCTTAAAAAAGCGGAAACATTGAAAAATACAAAAGACGGCACAGGATACAACGCTCTACACTGGGCGACGTTATCGGATAGCTGTTATGTGGTAACCAGACTTCTTTTTGAAAACGGCATTGACAGATCATTACTGTTACAGAAATCAGATTACCGGCAGACGCCTTATGATATGGCGGTTAAAAATGGCAGGGAAAAAGCAGTGGTTTATTTGAAAAAGATTATGGATAGAGTTGGGAGTAAATCAAAAATAGATTAAAAAAATGTAATAATGTGACAGAGATCACAGATAAAAATAACGTCAGATATTATTTTACTTTATAGAAAAAATTCTTTTTTAATAAATAAAAACCAGGGGTATTTGTTTATGGGGAAGTATAATTCAATAGCCGCTATACTCGTTAGTATTCAGGTGTTCATTTTTCTTTTCTGTACAGACCCAAGTAATCCGTTCGATAATTCCAATAATGTAAAAATCACCGTGTCTGTTCCAGTCAGGCCGGATTCGCTGCTCTGGAAGGTCAACGATTCGGTGTCGATTGAAGTTGGTGTTTATCTTAACGAACTTGTTGATTCAATTGCACTGGAATTCGGAGAAAATGACAGTGTGCTTGTTTTTTTACTCCCTGAGGGTCTTAAGATGGATGATACTGTTTTTTTTACTTTACCTATAAAGAAACAGGGCAGAAGACAGTAACGGTTACCGCGTATTTACAAGAATCTAATAATGAAAAAACCGCAGAAACGCAGGTGCTTATCGGTTTGAAACCGGTTCTTGGCAACGACAAGAATATCCAGCGGCCGGTGAAGCCCTATCTCGATTCGTCATTCTATATGTTTGTCTCGGTTGATGGATCAATTCCAATAACGTTTACCTGGTATAAAAACGATACTTTAATATCACGGGCGACGAATGACACGCTATATTTTAACGCCTTGGCAGCGAGCGATGCGGGCAAATATTATTGTATTGTCAATAATAATTGGGGATGTGATACCACTGCAGTTGAGACGGTAACTGTCCAGGGAGCGCCGGTGGCGCCGAAAATATCGGTACACCCGCAATTGCAGGAGGTGGTTCAGGGGCAGTCCGCTTCATTTGGTGTATCCGCGACAGGTACCGCACCCCTGAGTTATCAGTGGCAGAAAAATGGAAGCAATATTTCAGGTGCTACAGATTCCACTTATACAACACCAGCGACGACAATGGCAGACAGTGGGGCTTTATTCAGGTGTATAGTCAGTAATACCGCAGGAGCTGATACAAGTGATAATGCCTTGCTACAAGTAAGCAAGAATTCAATAACTCCAACAGTTACCGTGCAACCTCTCCACCAAACTGTAACCGAATGTGAAAAAGCGACTTTTAGCATAACAGCAACCGGTACAATCCCATTGAATTACCAATGGAAGAAAAATGGAAGCAATATTTCAGGTGCTACAAGCTCCGACTATACAACGCCTGCAACTATCATGACAGACAGCGGTTCAATATTCAGATGTATTGTGAGCAATATTGCAGGAGCTGATACAAGTGACAATGCTCTCCTGGTAGTTAATAAGATACCGATAAAGCCAACATTTATAATGCATCCTCAATCAGATACTGCATTGGTTGGTGCATCAATAGATTTTACTGTTTCATCTACAGGAACTTCACCGATAACCTTTCAGTGGCAGAAGAATGGAAATGATATTTCAGGCGAGACAAGCACAACATACTCAATACCGCCATCGACAAAAGTAGACAATGGGGCCGTTTGCCGGTGTGTTGCCAGCAACAGTGTAGGAAGGGACACTAGTGATGAAGCAACCCTGACAGTATATTGGGCACCAGAAATTACTAAACAACCTCAATCGGATACTGTTGTTGTAAGTGATCCTGTTACATTTTCAGTAATAGCTAATGGCAATCCTTCTCTAGCCTGTCAATGGAAGAAAGGTGGTGTTAATATTTTTGGCGCAACAAGTAGTTCATATACCATTGCATCTGTACAGACGATTAATGCCGGTAGTTATACTGTTGATGTAACTAATGCAGTTTCGACAGTTACCAGCAGTACTGCGATATTAACTGTGTATAGGGCTCCGGAAATAGCTACCCAACCTCAATCTCAGACAATAAAAACAGGTGATCTGGTTACATTCTCAGTAGATGCTACTGGCAATCCCGCTCCTACATATCAATGGCAAAAAGGTGGCGTTGATATCAACGGTGCTACAAATAAGACATATCAAATTCCTTCAGTTCAGGCGAGTGATGCAGAAAATTATACAGCGAATATTATGAATATTGTTGATACCATAACCAGTAATATTGCAGTATTAACTGTTTATACAGCACCGGTTATATCAGCAAATCCGAAAGACACGACAGTGGTTAAAGATAATCCAGTTTCATTTACTGTTGTAGCAAGTGGCAACCCTTCTCCCACGTATCAATGGAAGAAGGATGGAGCCGTTATTCCCGGCCAAACTAACAGTACCTATCTAATTGCCTCGGCGCAAACAACTCATGCTGGTAGTTACTCTGTTGATGTTATGAATAGTGTTGATACAGTGCATAGTAGTGTTGCAATATTGACAGTGTATACCGCACCTACCATCTCAACAGACCCGAAAGATTCAACCGTTGTTTTAGGCAGTCCGGTTAGTTTTACGGTTGTAGCGAGTGGCATTCCATCTCCTACTTATCAATGGAAGAAGAATGTTGTGGCTATATCTGGGCAAACCAACAGTATCTGTCAAATACCTTCAACGCAAAAAAGTGACGCCGCAAATTATACTGTAGATGTAATGAATATAGTTGACACAGTGACAAGTAACATTGCTCTTTTAACAGTACAATATACTCCTGTAATCACAACTCAACCTCAGTCAGCAACTGTTAGAGTGTGTGACACTATAACATTTACTGTCTCAGCAGATTGTATTCCAGCTCCTTCCTATCAGTGGGTTCATAATGGCTCTGATATAACTGGTGCTACTGATACGAGTTATACAGTAAATTCAATTGAACCCAATGATGGAGGAAATTACTCTGTAAGGGTATGGAACAGTGTAAACACTATTAATAGCCTTGAGGCTACTTTAACCGTTAATATGGGATTTCTTGACCTACGCGATAATCAAGTTTACAAAGTGGTTCAAATTGGAAATCAGATTTGGATGGCACAGAATCTGAATTATGAACCAAGTGTTGGAGATACAATGGATTATTCCTGTTATAATAAATATGTTGATTATTGTGAAGATTATGGTCGTTTATATTCTTGGGAACTCGCTATGTGTATTTCGCCAGATGTACAAATATGTCCTGCAGGATGGCATTTACCCGGTAAAATTGAGTTTGAAACACTAATTACCTTTGCAGGAGGAAATTCTGTTGCTGGTGGAAAATTGAAGGATTCAGATGATTGGGATGGCACTGACGATTATGGATTTAATGCATTACCAGCAGGATATAATTTTTTTGGATTGTATACTGATTTGGATGATGGGACATACTTTTGGACGTCAACGGAATATACAGGTGGAGGGAGGGATGAAGCATATTATATATCACTAGCCACAGGAGCTAATGGAGCTGGTCTTAATTATACTGAACATAAAATGGATGGTGGTAGTGGATATTATCTACGATTGGGACATAGTGTAAGGTGTGTTAAAGATTAATTTTTAAATAGAGTTGATATTATTGAAAGGGTAAAACAAATGAATCATTTTATCCTTTTTTATTTTCAATAAATTCAGAGTATAGTGGTCTGGAAATTTAGTACAGGAAAAGAAATTATTTTAAGTGGCTCCAA
>CBDVBE010000175.1:0-12667 GCA_965372145.1 uncultured bacterium
TAAAAAAGCGCCAATTTTTTTAAAAATGCGTCAATGGTCAGTTTAAAAAATTTAACAATTTTTATTACTTAGCTTGACATGGGGTTCGCCAAAACGTAAAGCTTGTTGGTTTTACATAACCGCGTCATTTATATCATTTGTTAAGCCTTTCCCATTCATCCCTCTTAACCAAAATAAAAATAAAGAGGGACTAAAAGCCCTCCTTTATTCCAACAAAAAGAAAATCAATTCCACTTTCACCTGAGAATTCTCTCCTTAGCGCAACTTTTTGACATGTTCCGACAATTGACATGCACCTTCGCACAACTTTTTAACGGAGTCCGACCGTTGGCATGCACCTCTGCACGATTTTTTGACTGATTACGACAGCCGACATGTACCTCTGCACAACGGTGTAATGGTCCCCGACAGTTTTTTATCCTTGTTATGCAACTTTTGGGTGGTTATTTTGTTACGAAAATGGTTCCCCTGGAAAGGATGACAATTTGAGACAAGGTGCACCAGAAAACCTGGAATGGAAACAAACTCAAAAGGAGGAGCTTTCGGCCAAGCACTAATTACCTCTTTAGTATCTTTTTCATCTTCTCTATCATATCATCGCCAAGCTTTGATTTCTTTTCAATATGGTTTTCAATCTCTTTCACAAAACTGTTCTTTTCAAATACTCCATGAACAGCTTCAAAATCTTTTTCCATAGTTTCCACATCACCATCAAGGCCATAGCCGATATGCGCATTGATATTAAATTCCTTCTTAGCATCTTTTATAAGCAATTTATCCAATTTTATGACAGAATTTTTCCATTTCTTTATAATGGAGATTATATCACGGGCAGTAATTTTGTCCATAGTTTTATGCAGGCGCTCCTGTAGTATATCTACAGCCCAGCTCCATCCAAAGGTTTGATAACTTCTATGTATTGACTCAAATCGTTTATGTACATCTTCCAGAGAAACGAGGGCGCCCTTTTCAATATCATCCAGCAATAATTTGACAGCTTCCTCCGGCGCAAACATGCCCGCCACGTCAATCCATTTCCCCGTACCAATTGATGAAGTGGATTTAAGCCTTTCCCGTACTTCTTCTATCGTTGAAAAATCTCTATTCTTCAATCTGTTGAGAAGTGTATTTCCCAGTAATTTTATAATCCCCATTTCATAAAACTCAATACCCTTTTCCAGGGAATGTTTTCGTATCTTAACGCCATTATATACAAAATTGTCGGAAGTTTCACCGGAAGTAGCTCTCAGATGACGTAATATTTCACATCCTTTTATCATACGTTGAATACTATAAGGACTGAGCAGGTTGAAATTAATAAGGTCAAGTTTACACGGATCTTTTCGGCGGTCACGCTTCGGCCACTTTCGTGCGTCACGGATAGTTCCGACACTCCGTAAATTCACACCGGGGACAAGAATGCTTTCATCTTCATGTTCAATCAGGTATGAATAGGGCAAATCAGAGGTATCCGAATTTCTGAAATGCCGTCCCATAACAAGGGTAAAAGGGCCGACCCGTGCCGGCCAGAGAATATAGGAGTCACTCGCTGTTTTTGATCCCCGTTCAACTATTCCCTGATGAACAGGCCCTAATTTGTACATGTGGTTACTCTGGTTTGATCCACTGCCGGCATTGTTAAATGAAACAAGACTGGATATAAGAAGAGTACCCTTATGAAAGGTTACGGTGTACGGTCCGGCAAATATTGACCATGCCTCACCATGATACCCGCCGCAATTTGCAAAGAAGACAGAGTTCTCAGCGGAATACTGCTTAGAGAGAACACACCCCTGACCTACAAAACAGTTGGAAAGTATCGCACCATCCGTAATAGTTGATCCGGAAGCAACAATGAAATTCGATGCAATCACCCCGGACCCTATGTACACGGGGTCTTCCTTACAACTGTTTATTGAACCATTTTCAATTTTATTTATCCCCTCAATATACGCATACGGGCCAACCTTCATATTTTTTATAATCCTGCTGTTAATGATTCGAGCCCCTTGTGCAATGAGTCCTTTTGTTGCAGAAACTGATTCAGTATACTCAGCTATTATTTTATTCAGTTTTTTAATTATATCCGTACGGTGCCGGTAAAACGCAATTAAATACGCTACCTGTGCAGATAAAAAATCATAGATCGGAATCTCCCTGCCACCGGATTCAACCAGAACCTTTACTGGTGTTCCATTCCCAAATGAGCATCTTTTATTTACCGCAATGATATCAACATTTTCTATGGTAACATCATTTTCAATAACATAATTGGCAATATGGTTGCTGATCTTGTTTATGTAAACATTATTCCCTATTGAACAGTTGTGTATAGTCGCATAACTGATTCCAATCCGTTTTGTAATACCTCCAAACAAAGTGACTTTCTTATCAAATACTCCCAGGGTAACGGTACCGGAAAAATGGGTACTCTTTATTCTCTGGGGATTAAACCGCCCGGCAACGGTGACTTGTGTCCAGTCATCACAACTGCAGCCTTGAGCTTCTAAAGTTTTTATCTCTTTGGGGGATAAGTGGCGGTACTTTGCTCCCATAGCTACTCCTCTTTAATTAGCAATAATATCGATTTCTTTCAATATACTATTTATTATCCATTTCGTCTCGTGAAAATTATTATTACATGATAATAAGAAGTACTCTATTTACTGAAAATTACGCAGTACACTCCCGGAGACAAATAAACGCGATTTGACTTGTTATAGTATTCAGTTTTTCACACTAAAAACGGTAGCGAGGTGATTCTGAAACAAATGTAATAAACTTCATCATACGTACCGAATGGTTCCAGAAAGATTGAGTTTTTATCTTTGTTCTCTTTGAGGATTTATTCAGACTATTTCGAAAAAGCCTATTTTCTCATAAGGTAATTTTTTACAGAACTCTCGATTCGCTTTACAATAGCCAGACATTCTCGGCAGGTATCTTCATCCGGGTTAAAATCAGGTAAGACTGTGCCAAGCGGATATTTTGAAGGAAGGTAAATTGAGTCCAGAAGATCGCAATCATCATCACTAAGCTCAATTGCAACACCTTGTTCACCAATACTACCTTTCAAATCAGAAATACTGTGTGTTTTATGTAATTTATCTCACATTCGAAAAATAAAGATTTTAAATATTTTTCAATAGCCTGTTGGGCATTCTGAAGACAGGGATTATACAATTTTTCTTCAAGAAGGATTTCAGCAGATCTGTGATTTTCATCTGCATAAGCGATCCATTCCTTTGTTTCATTTTTCATAAATAACTTCTCCCTGCCTGATATCAAAAGGAAATGAATCTAGAGTAGCTGTTGATACTACCGGTATAATATCTAAAGGGATTTTTCTGGCAATTTCACGGGTTTTCTTACGGTATTTCAAGGCGAGCGGAAGATAGGGCTCATTGCTGTTCTGAAAAATGATTATGTCAATATCATTTGGATTATCAGAAGAGGTAAATGAACCGAAAATAAGAACCTTTTCGATCTCTTTTTCTCCTTTAAGACTTTTTACCAGTTGGCGCTTTATGCTATCTTTTTCCTGAAGAGAGAGTTTCATAGAGAGCCTTTCCTTTTATCTCTGTATCTTACAGATATAATAAAAATATGCTATCGGGGAGTGATTTGGAAACATAAACGGATAACGGTGTAAAAAAGCATTATTGGAAAAACATTACAAAAATACCATAAATCCTTGCTTTGGTCACATATTTCATGGAGGTACTTAATTTTTTATCCAAATCTATAGTGTTTGCTAATTGAAACAATACGGTAAAACTATGCTTTGAAAAAAGTAATTATTATTTTATACCCGTGTTATCACCATCGCAACAAATATTGGCATTTGGTGAAAACGGTGATTTTTGCAATCTTTTACCAGTAATTCCGTAATTTGAGTATACGACAACAATAACAGTAAAGGAATATTGAATGAAAAAAACCAGTATTGCTGTGGCATCCTTTTTATCCATACTTCTTATGTCTACATCAGTTATTCCAGATGATTTCTTTTCAGGGACCTGGTGCATCGGTGATGAGCGGTTGATAATCACTTTTTCCGGTAAGGACTCATTATCTATTTCGAGCCTTAAGGACGAATCAATACAGGGAAAAGGAACGTATGAAATAAAAGATTCAACCCTTATAGCGAATGTGATCAATGAGGAGCTGGAGCTCCGTATGGGTTACCGCTATAAGAAAAAGAACAAAAAAACATTAAAAGCAAAGATTATATTTCTCACCGTTGATGGCGATTCAGTCAACCACCCCCGGAGATGGATGAGAATGGAACGATGCAATCCGGAAACCTATGTATTCCCAGAGGATTCCTCTTCGGAGTCTGGTGAAGATTCAGAAGAATAGTAATAATAACGAGTTTTAAAACTACCTTGGCACTATAAAAGATAGTTATGTAATCCTTTACAGCATTAATTAAAATCTTAATCATAATCTTAATCGTAATCATAATCTAACAGGTTCTAACTAATGTCCGAAACTTTCGACCATGAAAGACTACATGTTTACCAAGCCTCCCTTGATTTTCTTAAATGGCTTCAAAATCAAAAGATTATGGAACGTATTCCAAAGGGACTTGCTGTTCATGGACACCTTGACAGGGCTTCTACCTCAACCCCGATGAACATTGCTGAGGGAAATGGAAAATTCACACAACGGGATCGATGTAAATACTTTGATATAGCACGAGGCTCTACCCTTGAATGTGCTGCAGTTTTGGATATTCTCGTTGTAAAATCTATCTTAGCTGAAGATGAAATAGTCCCTGGTAAAAAAATCCTTTATAGTATAATCTCCATGCTTGTTGGATTAATCAGAAGCAACTCGTCAGAACGGGTTTATGAATCACAAGTGTCGTATGAGTAGGATTAAACCATTTATTCAAAACAACACCGTTTTTTGCGTAGCAAAAGTATATGATTAAGATTGAACCATATCAGGCAAGCGGGAATGACGTATTCAGACAGTCGTAATCATAATCCTAATCGTAATCTATTATGGATGAGTCAGGATTAAGATTAAGATTATGATTAAGAGTAAGAGTAAGATTAAGAGTAAGATTTAGGAGTAGGATTAAAGGATAACACTTAACCACAACTCCCAAAGCATATGAAAGTAAAATTTATTTATCCAAAGTTTGAAAAATTCATGGAAACCTTTCCTGAGTTAGCTGCATTTCCTGAAATTGCGGCAACATGGGCATATACTATGCCTCCGGCAATGGGTATTCCCATTATGATAAATCTTCTGCCACCGGACATTGAATGGCAGGTTCAGGATCAGAATATCGAGCCTATCGATTTTGATGACGATTTCGACCTTATAGCTGTCAGCTTTTTCACACCGCAGGCCGGGTATGCTTATGAGCTTGGTGATCAATTTTTGAAACGGGGCAAAACTGTGGTGATGGGCGGTATGCACCCTTCAATGATTCCTGATGATGTTGCTGAACACTGTACGACTGTATGTATCGGTGAGGGTGATACGGTCTGGACGACTATCCTCGATGATTTCCAACACAACCGGTTAAAACCGGTATACAAAGCTTCCAGTCCGCCTTCTCCCGAGCAAATCGCGCCGCCCAAAAAAGGCATCTTTGAAACTCAGGAAAAATATGACTGGCACGCATCGCTTATTTCAGTAACACGAGGATGCCCATTCGGATGTGACTGGTGTAATGTCCCCCTTTATCAGGGATCAAAAACACGTTTACGTCCCATGGATGACGTGGTTAAGGATATTCAGGAGCTTGCAGGAAAAGAGTTCTATGTGACTGATGATATGATTATGCTCAACCGGCCTAAGATTCAGCGTTATATGATGGAGCTGTGCGAAAAGATAAAAGACTTTAATGTTAATATGTTCTTATCCTGTTCACCCGCGATGAATACAGACCCGGACTTTCTCGATGCAATCGCCAAAGCCGGCACAAAGAGTATGTATACGGTATTTGCCAGCGATCCATTCAGTGCCCGTTTTTATGCCCGTCATGAAGGAATCTGGAAACGCACTATGGACTTGGTGAAGCTGCTCGAAGACAGAGGGATACGGTTCTTCGGGTCATTTGGGCTCGGGTTTGACTGTATGTTTGAAGATCAATTTGACCTTATTCTGGAATTCTGTGAAAAGGCGCAGGTAAAAACAGCGGAATTCTTTATTGCAACACCATTTCCAAACACCCCTTTCTGGGATCGGATTAAAAAAGAGAAGCGGTTTATCCTTCCACGCAACTGGAACAAATACAACTGTGCCAATGTAGTGTTTAAGCCTAAACACGTTACGGAGCAGCAGCTTGTGGACGGTTTTATCTATCTGTGGAAAGAATTTTTCCTGCATGCCGATCATGAAGAGTCTTTGAGTACGTTTCATCAAAAGCTGGATAATATTCTCAAATCCCGTGAATATTCGCAACAGGTTAAGGATGCGGTGAAAAAAGGAATGGAGAAAAGAAATATCTCAATTTCAAATACATAAATACCATATCTTGATAGATTATGGAACACTATTTATTTTGCCGGAAATCTGGAAAGGCAGGTATTTATTAAATCGAGTGAACAGTTTAAAAAATAGATACATTCATTAAGGAGGATCATAATGTGTGGAGAATTGCTGAAAGAAAAGATCGCACTTGTCACCGGCTCAGGAAGAGGGATAGGCAAAACCATAGCATTAAAACTTGCCGAGAGCGGTGCTGATGTTGTCACCTGTGATATTGATGAGGAAAATGCCCATGCAACCAGTAAAGAAATTAAAGAAATGGGTAGAAATTCAGCTTCATTTAAAGTTGATGTGACTGATTTCGATCAAGTCGGCGAGATGGCACAAAAGATTCTTGAAACGTTTGAGCGTGTGGATATTCTGGTAAATAATGCCGGTATCACCCGTGATAAAAGTATGTTTCTTATGCAGAAAGAGGATTGGGATGCTGTTATCAACATCAACCTGACCGGTTACTTTAATGTAACCCGCAATCTTATAACCCCTATGCTTAAAAATAAGAATGGCAGTGTAATCAACATTGCATCAGTCAGTGGCCTTATGGGTGTTGCCGGCCAGACAAATTACTGTGCGAGTAAAGCAGGTATCATTGGTATGACCCGTGCATTGGCGAAAGAATCTGCCCGGGCAAAAGTCACGGTAAATGCAATTGCACCCGGCTATATTGAAACCGACATGGTAAAGCAGATGGACGAAAAGCTTCTGGATGGTATTAAAAAGACAATCCCAATGAGACGCTTTGGCCGGGTTGAGGAGGTCGCAGAATTGGCGATCTTTCTGGCATCCGATAATGCCCGGTATATCACTGGACAGGCTTTTGTCGTTGATGGTGGTTTGACTATTTAATTATTAAGAACATTTGTAACTACTCAGGTATTCTTCGCATAAAGCGTCATTGCGAGCGCAGCGAAGCAATCTCCTGCATTCGAAAAGATGAGATTGCTTCGCTACGCTCGCAATGACACTAAGAATGTTACACCACCTGAGTAGTTAAGAACATTTTAAGTATATTTATAGAAATTAAGGGCGGTGCTTGGAAGTTACCCGCCCTTTGCATTAATTAGAGTCTGTCCAGGAACCCGTGTTTTTGTCATTTCGACCGAAGGGAGAAATCTGTAATTTGTTAATTCTTCAAAAAAAGATTTCTCCCTTCGGTCGAAATGACAGTTTTGCCTGGTTTTCCAACAGACACTAAATAGATACCGGCAAAAATGGTTCATCTATGACAAAAACAAACGAAAATAAAAAGATCCTTCAGATTGGCATTGATGTCGGCTCAACAACGATAAAAGCGGTGGTTGTTGATCCACGTAATACGATTCTCTGGAAAGAATATAAAAGGCACAATGCCAGGCAGCCGGAACTGGTACGGGATTTTCTTTTACAGATAGAAAATGAATTCCCGGAATATTCTTTTACTATATTCATTGCCGGCAGCGGCGGCCGTGCAATCGCCCCGCATATTAATGCTGTCTATATCCAGGAAGTCAATGCGGTAACGTATGCCGTTGAAATGATGTATCCGGATGCCGGCTCGGTGATTGAGCTTGGCGGACAGGATGCAAAGGTCATTATCTGGAAAGGTGACGGCAGTGATGAAAAAACAACCCTCATGTTCATGAATGACAAATGTGCCGGCGGTACGGGAGCGACCCTTGATAAGCTGCTGAGTAAAATCGGATTATCTATGGAAGAAGCCGCTGCTATAACAACAAAGGGGAAACCGATCCACCATATTGCGGCAAAATGCGGGGTGTTCGCCGAGACGGATGTTGTCGGCCTGCTTAAAGCAGGAGTTGACAAAGAAGAGATATTTGTCTCTTTGTGTACGGCTGTTGTAAAACAGAATCTCGAAGTCCTTGTGCGGGGAAACGTGTTACGCGACAACGTCCTCCTGCTGGGCGGCCCCCATACCTATCTGAAAGCATTTACCGAGATCTGGCAGAAATTCCTTCCGGAAACGTGGCGTATCCACAACTGGACACCGAGCCATAAACCGCGTGAAGACCTCATATTCGTCCCGCCCGATGCACAATACTTTGCCGCGATTGGTGCGGTGCTCTTTGGGAAAAAATCAGAGGAACTGTTTGAAAATATGCACTTTGGCCGGCATATGAAACCACATCGCTATCACGGTATCGAGTCACTGGAACAGTACCTTTCCGATGGCCGGTTGGGCCAGCTTGCATCCTCCGGTGCAGTGCGGGACGGCTTGATCCGGTCTGAAGACGAGTTACGGGAATTTGCCCGGCAGTACACCATTCCTCCGTTTAATCCGCCGGCAATAGAGCACAACACCACTATTCCCTGTTACATCGGTGTTGACGGCGGATCAACGAGTACCAAACTGGTTATACTGGATGAACACGGCGACGGTATCTACAAAGATTATGTCTTGTCAAAAGGCAACCCGATTGTAGACATGCGTGACATGTTTCACCGCATCGAACACTGGCTGAGAAAGCATCATTGTACCCTCGACATACAAGGCACTGCCGTTACCGGATATGCATCCGCAATCCTTCATAAAGCGTTTAATTTTGACCTGTCAGTTGTGGAAACCGTTGCCCATATGCGGGCAGCCACCACCTATTACGGCGATCCGGATATTATCTGTGATATCGGCGGCCAGGATATCAAGATACTATTTATGAAGCACGGGCGTGTCGTCGACTTCAAGCTGAACACCCAGTGCAGCGCGGGAAACGGCTACTTTCTCCAGGGCATGGCCGAACAGTTCAATATCCCGATAGAACAGTATGCCGAGCATGCCTTTAAAGCACGGAAAGCGCCTGCATTTAACTATGGTTGTGCTGTTTTTATGGAACAGGACCGCGTAAACTTCCAGCAGCTTGGCTGGACAAAAGAAGAGATAATGGCCGGATTGGCACTGGTACTGCCACTTAACATCTGGAATTATGTTGTGCAGGAAGCGAATATCGCCCGGCATGGGAAACGGATCGTTCTGCAGGGCGGTACCCAGAAAAATCTTGCTGCAGTGAAAGCACAGGTTGATTATATCAGGGGAAAGATTCCCGATGCCGTTATCAATGTACATAAATATGCAGATATATGCGGTGCAATAGGTGCAGCAATAGAAGTAAAGGAGCAGGCTCCTGCTCAAACGAGTTCCTTTATCGGCCTGAAGAATGCCGCCCATATAACCTTTAAAGTAAAAAACAATGAAAGTACGCGATGCGGGTTCTGTCAGAATAAATGTCATCGCACCTTTATCGATATTAAGGCCTCTTCAAAACAGACGGTACGGTATATCTCCGGGTACGGCTGTGAACGTGGGGCTTCCGATACGCTCGATACTATGAGGGCTCATGAGGTAGAGAAACAGAAGATACGCATGCAGTTCCCCAACCTGGTCCATCAGTCGAGTATAAATGTATTTAAAGAATATACGTATGAACCGCTTCCTAAAAATGGAATAAAGATACGCCGTTCCGAATATTACCCCTCAGACGCATTTCATCAATACAATAATCCGAGGAACAATACTTTTAAACGTTCTTCACACAAGGCGCTTGCGATACGAAACAATATGGTCATTGGCATTCCCAAACTGCTGAACATGTACCTGTACACACCATTTTTCAGTACTTATTTCAGGTCCTTAGGGGTAAAACAGATTATATATAGCGATTATACTACTGCGAAGCTCTGGAATGAAGGAAATAAATGGGGAGCAATTGATCCCTGTTTCCCGGCAAAAGTGGCACCGGCTCATATCTATAATCTCATTCAGAAAAAGAAATGTACCCATATCTGTTTTCCCATTATTACTCATCTTCAATCAATCGTTGATAATACACTCGGTAACAATGCCTGTGTCATACAAATGGGCACACCTGAAGTTGTCAATGCAGTTTTTACCCGTGAACGTGACTATTTCAAGGACAACGAAATCACCTACTGGAAACCGCTGATCAGGATGGACAAACCATTTGAGGTCGTTGGTCTTCTGTATGACTATTTTAAAGACAGGCTCGGGATTACTGAAGATGAGAATGCCTGGGCGGTTGAGCAGGGGCATGCAGCCATGCGCGAGTATTTTGAGACTTTGCGCAATCAGGGGCGGCAGACAATCAACTGGCTTATTGATAATGACCGTGTCGGCATACTGGTTATCGGACATCCCTATCACCATGATCCCGGCTTAAACCATGGTATTCTCGAAGAATTCCAGCTTCGCGGATTTCCTGTGTTTTGTATAGAGTCTTTGCCTGTTGATGATGAATTTCTTGTGCCGCTGTTTGGTAACAGTAATTTAGAAAGCTCGTCCCCCGGGGTATTTGATATCAAAGATGTCTGGTTTCGGAATTTCAACCGGAATACCAATCTGAAAATCTGGGCTGCAAAAATCGCCTCCCGTCATCCAAATCTTGCGGTTATTGATCTCAGCAGTTTCAAATGCGGCCATGATGCGCCGACCTATTCCTATATCGACAACATCCTTGACGCATCGGAGACGCCGCACTTTCTGTTTCATGATATTGATCAGAACAAACCCGGCGCCACCTTTAACATCCGGATACAGACTATTAATTATTTTTTAAGGTTAGAGCAGGAACGGCTCCGTCAGAAAGTAAGGGTATAGCCATGGGTATGGATTCACCGGCTTCGGTAAAAACAGACATTATCCGGGTAAAAAAGCCAAAATTTATAATGAAGGGCCAGTGGACGGGCTACCACAATCCTCCCTGGCCTAAAAAGGACAAAAAGAACGTTACCATCCTGTATAATTTTGTCGAACGGCGTAAATCATACTTTCTCCGTGCCTATTTAAAGCGATATGGTTATACATACCGTGATCTCGGCGATCATATCAAAGAGGATGTCCGCTGGGGTAAAGAGTGGGGTAACCGAATGGAATGCAACCCCATGTATTTTACTTCGGGGAGCCTTATCCGTAACCTCATGAAAATCCATAAGGAAACCGGCTTGTCAAAAGAGGAGATTGTTGAACGGTATATTTTCCTCGGCGGCGGGGGCCAGTGCGGCCCATGCAGATACGGTATGTACCCGCAGGAGTACATGAAAGTTGTCAATGATGCGGGATTTAAAGGATTCAGGCTCCTTATCTTCACATCGGATCTTGTCATCGATCCCTCGTTAAAAAACGGTGCGTTTACCTTTGATCTCATGTTTAAAATAAATTTTATGATCGCCCTTATTCTCGCAGACCTGCTGCATGTGGCGGAATGTGCATTGCGGCCCTACGCAAAGGATAAAGCACAGGCACTGTCTGTAATAAAGGAAGCGGAAGCTATCCTCCTTAATGCATTCACCAGCCGGTTGTATTTAATAAAACTCCCTTTTGCCCTGGCAAAAGTCGGCAGGATGTTCAAACGGATTCCGCGTTATAACGCCCGCCTTCCACTCATTTTCGTAACCGGTGAATTTTTCGCAAATCTGGCGCATAATGAAGGAAATTACAACCTGAGGCGGTTCATCATGGATGAGGGGTGTGAAGTTATACCCGGCATCTTTACACAGCGCGCACTGTATGACAACTGGCGCCGCTCCCGGGAAGCATTGCGCGGCATTACCTATGCAGCAAGCAGAAAAGAAAGGGCTTTCTGGAAAAAATCGCTGCGCAAACAGAAATTCAGCTCTGCCGTTATTCATTTCTTTTACCGGTGGTATCACCGTGCGATCAAGCCCGAATCGTTCGGCGGGAAAAGCCACATCCTTGACCTGGACATGCTTGCGGAAATCGGCTTTGAACACTACCACCCTGAAATCTTCGGCGGTGAGGGAAACCTTGAGGTTGCCGAAGCTATCTATTATGCCGACCAGGTGGACGGATTTATTTCCTGTAAACCATTCGGCTGCATGCCCTCATCCGGTGTATCTGACGGTGTGCAGGCAAAAATCATGGCACTCCATCCAAATCTGAATTTCCTCTCCATTGAAACCAGCGGTGACAATGAAGTGAATATTCTCAGCCGGGTATCCATGCTGCTTTTTAAAGCAAAACAGAAAATGAGCAAAGAAATAAAAAAGGAACAGGCTTTAATGCATGGAGATTAGTTCAGGGTTCTGGGTTTAAATCCAAAATTGTATGATTGCGGATTGTGAAATGCTGATTGGGGATTGAAAAAATCCAAAATCCAAAATCTAACTACGTTCAGGGTTCTGGGTT
>CBDVBE010000176.1:0-12611 GCA_965372145.1 uncultured bacterium
ACAACGGTTATCGTTACTGTTGCGATATTGGAGGAGGCGGTGCCGTCAGTGGCCTGATAGGTGAATGAGTCGGTACCGTTGAAATCAGCATTGGGCGTATAGGTAAACGACCCGTTTGCGTTCAAGGTAAGGGTACCGTTTGAAACGCTGTCAACCAGAGCGGCGGTAAGCGCATCTCCGTCAACGTCGTAATCATTGGAAAGAATTCCCGGCGCACCCACAGTCAACGTGGCGTCTTCATTAACAGAGTAGTTGTCATTCAGTGCAACGGGTGCATCATTTAACGGATTCACGGTAATTGTCACTGTCGCTACATTTGAATTCACGATCCCATCGTTGGCCTGGTAAGTGAATGTGGTAATCCCGTTGAAATTAAGGGCCGGTACATAAGTAAATGAGCCGTCTGCATTGAGGGTTAACGTTCCGGTTAGCGGATCTACCGTTGCCACCAGTTGAGCGGTAAGCGGATCGCCGTCAATATCATTGTCGTTCGACAAAATGGCTGGAGCGGCAATTGTCAACGTGACATCTTCATTAGTTGAATAACTGTCATCATTTGCCACCGGCGGATCGTTTTCAACACCGACAATAATGGTTACCGTCGCGACATTTGAATAGAATTCACCATCATACGCCTTATAAGTAAATTGTACGTTACCATTAAAATTCTGCTGCGGCACGTAGGTGAATGAACCGTCACTACTGAAGTTGAGAACACCGACCGCAACATCGGTTACCAGTTCAGCGGTGAGCACCGCATTCGGATCGGGATCAACATCGTTTTCTAACACATCGGGTTTGCCGGGGCCCGGCACAACGAGGGTTACATCCTCAGGGGTGGTATACACATCATTGTTCGCAACCGGTGGTTCGTTAAGGACCTTGACCACACAGGTATCCACATAACTCAGTCCGGTTGAATCAAGATCTTTACCGGAGATCGTACCGATGCCGGAAGGCCCGTGTTTGGTAATAACCCCTTCACCAAGCGTGGCAGTACCGACTGTCGCCGAAGCAAGTACTGTTCCGGAAAGAATCTGCCAGGCAGTGTGCTGTGAAAAGTTCGAGAAGTTTCCCCACTGGTCACGTAGTATTGCATACGCGTTGTTGCTTGAGACATTCGCGGCTATGACAAGGGTATCCAATGGTTGGTCATTCTGTTTTTTTGCAAGTGAGGTTGTGTCGGCATCCGCCTCTATAACCAGATGATCCGGTGGGCCTGCTGTTATAGTCACCAGTGCTGTGGCAGTAGTAATCTCGCTTGTGATCGGATCCTCGTATGATGCAGTTATGGTGAAAGTTTCATAGGCTTCGGTCGAGGTAAAGGTTGTCTGCGAGCCTAAGGAAGTAGTGAGAGAAGAATTCGCTGGATTTGATAACGGATTATCACTGACAAAGCTCCAGGTGATAAATCCCGATAATATTGAATCGGGAAGGTGATGTAATATGCCATCCTCACCGGTAGAATCATACCATACGGTGCCAAGGTACATAATGGAATCGCCGGCCGGGATTGTTGCCACGGGAGGGATTGCCTCAATAGTTACCTCGGTGCAAATATTAGTGCTGATTAGATTTGTCGTGATCCAGATTTTAGAACTTTTTGTATGCCGTTCAGTATAGAAAAAATCAAAGTCATATGATTGGCCGGGAGTAAGCCCCAGCGTGTCAGCGCTGAATGAGCCCACTGCAGCCTGATTCTGGTGGATACCGCCGAGGTCCATTTCAAGATGGCCGTCAATAAACGCCCAGGCGTCATCATCACCCTTGAAATAAAAGGTAAGGCCGGGTTTATGCCTGAAGGTAGTATGCAGCTCCATGGCAAAACCGTAGTTGTGTATTCGTCCCTCTTCGCCATAACCCCTGCCGTCAAGCGGAAAGTAGTTATCACTCTTAAATTCATATAATCCGGAACCAATATGGAGAAATGCCAGGGAATCATAAATCACGATGTTGCTCATGTCATAGGTTGAGTCATACCCGACACCGACATACTCATTGGGAAAGGGACGGGCAACCACACCGCTGGTATATTGGTGTGTAACAAAATTGTAGACAGCAGCCTGTCCGATGCCGCTCGGCCAGTACCACTCTTCAACGTGGTCGTTACAGCCGTAATCTTTTAGAAGAAGGGGCTTTCCCAGTGAAGAAAGGGTATCTTGGATCATTCCGGCATGTGCACCGAGGCAGGCTTCAAAGTCAGGATTCTTCGCATGAACAGCGGTTTGATAATCGTAGAAGGTTACCGGCATCCACAGTGTATCCGGATATTGCGCTGAAGCATTGATAATGATGCCGGTGAAAATAATAGAAAACAAAATGGCTGTTTTCCTGATCATATTTGTTCTCCCGTTAAAATATGAAGCAAGTTTAAGCGTTTAAATTACTAAGGTATATAATTTTTGCTGATTATTAATAATTATACAGTATTCCGCAAATAAAAACCGGAAACACGGTTTCCGGTCTTTAATATTGCTTTAATTATACACTAATTTGATACAATAGTAAATAGTATAAAGTCCCTGGGAGAAAATTGTTGAATAAATCTATAGGTTTTAGTAGAAAATGCAGAATCCGGGTAAACATAATGGGGTGATATTTATATTACTTTTTATTTTTTTTTTAATATATTTAATATAGTAGGATGTAATTTCAATAATAATAACCCGGCCTCAATTGGAGAGGGCATTTTTTTAAATAAAAGCAAATTGAGCGGTTAAACCAGGGGTTACATTTTTTTATTTTTTTCATAGAACCTTACTTTCCCGGTAAACGACTATAAAAACGATTAATGACATGAATCAAAACTTGTGGTATAATAAGGATTACGATTAAGATTAAGATCAAGGATCTATGAAAAGAGTATTTCTAATTATATAAAAGTATTACTTTCGAATATATTGTTGAACCGTAAATATGAAGAAAAATCCCATCTCATCCATCAGTTTCTTTTAAATGATATTAGTGTTAAAAAGTAAAAATTATGACTTAAAAACCAATAAGATTTTATTTCCCGTTTCGCATTTAGCATATATTATTTCATAAGTACTACAGGGAGAAGGGATTTTCAATTAAAGAGGGGTTTTATGCGTAAAAGGATTACTGTGATCAGTATTGTATTTGCTTTATGTATAGCAGTTTTTGCTGATGTCCGGATTGAGTTTCCGGGAACATTTGTCGGGCCGGGAAGTATTAATGGCCCGGAACCTTACATGTACAATACCACCCTTTTGAAAATAGATCTGGCGGGCTGGCGGTTTCTAACACCAAATTACCGGTGGACGGGGCTGGACGGCGATCCCGGAGCAACAGTTACCAACGTTGCCAACGGGGAGATTGAGACACGTCTGAAGAGTCAATCGGCGCGAACCCTTCCTTATACCGGAAACACACCACTAACCCTTGCACAGCATGGTTTGCGATACGCAGCCGCGACGCTGGGGGCTAATGATGACGGTACTCCCTACGGAACCTATATCCTCTGGAAAACCGGCTCAAGTGGTATACCCATTGATCCGGTTGATGAGGATCCTATCACTGTTGATCAGATTGACAGTTTACTTTTACTTCCGGATTTTTATAATTCTGCTTACCGCTACCTGGATAAAATTGGCACAAACGGCGGCACCTATTCCGGTGGATTGCTTGATACTTACTACGGGCAGACACAGATCATGCTGCCTATTCCACCGGATAATTTTACTGTAAACCAGACGAGTATAAATCTCGATCCCAATGAGACTGGAGGACCTTTATACTGGATGGCATTGTCCATGGGGCAGGAATATTTCAGTATAGATAAGCAGTTGCTGATAGCCACGGGATTTAAAGAGAGTGGTATTGCAGCCGCAGGATTACCCTATGCTAATTCAATAGGTGTGTATGGGCCTTTTCATGTTGAGAACTGGACATGTGTCGCACGGGCTGTTGCATGGCCTCATTTTTATCCGGATCATGCGGTAGAACTGGGCGCCAGCCCCAATGCCACAGTGTTCGCTACCACCTATATGCCTGCAAATGATTTCTGTACAGAATATATGGGTGCTCCTACACCGGAGAATGGTGCCAGTTGTGCCAACGCGGTAATTGTAGGTGGACTGAATTACTGGTATCTTTACTATCTGCTGGGTTACTCGGAGGATATTTGCTGGAAAAATGTGCTGGAAGGCTGCCCGGATCCCTATATCGGCATAGCCGCTCTTGCTCCATTGTACAATATGGGCATGAACAGCGGGGCAGAGTCACCGCTGCATGTGAACAGCTACCAGGCGTTGCTTGGTAATGCAAACGGCAGCAACCTTTTCGCTGTCGGAAACAGCAACTATAGAATAGACGTAGTCAACGCGATTAAAGCCCTGGAAGACGCATCACAGCAATCTTTAACCAATACAAATATTCAATTGTGGGACACTTTTATTACTTTAGAGGATATCGAGAATTTTTTCTTCGGTGATGGCGGCTCTTTTACTTCCCAGGGTAAAGGTGGCTTTATGAGGCATTTTGATGTTGACCGTCAAAAAGTATGGGACGATGTTCAGGCGGCATTTACTAAATTATCATCTCATTGGGCACAAAGTCCGCCAGCGATAAGCTACCGATATGATTTTCTTACTCTTTTACGCGTTGTCAAAGGGATGTTTGACATCCAGCGGCCGAAACCGGCTGATTCTGAGTCCGCAGTCTGGATTGAACAGCGATCGAAGATAGGCGGCTGTGGTGTTCCGCTTGATAAGGTATTTCCCTTTATGGAGTTTGGTTCGACCGATTTTGTCGGCGGGACATTTACCCTTGAATTGAACGCGACCGATGATAAGTATGTTGGCGATGTAAAATGGACGACAGACTATGACTGGAAGTGGTGGAACGATGGTACCTATATATCGGGTGGTGCAGCGGACCAGGATTATGAAGTCGTGATTACCAATGCCACTGCGGGCGCCGAGGTCTGGGTCAGTGTGACTGACAGCGGCGGAAATACCATTGTTAAAAAGACGGCGGTAACCGGCCCGAAAGAGCCGACACTGGATTCTACCATTGCCGAGGATACTTTCGGTGACGGTGAGGGTGATAAAATAACCATATTTATCCGCCCGGCAATTGGCGACAGCGCGGATGAGTTGTCCGAATATCAGAATCTGAAATACTCCTGGCCGACCCAGACAAATATGATCGATGCAACCACTAATGTGACGGTGAATACCGATAATCTGCAGATTACAGATAACACCCTTACCGGTGGCGCGGGACTGGGGAAAGTGACCTTCGATTATCCCTCCAAAAAAGGGTATGAAGATGATGTGCTCGATAAGGTAGGGCCCGCATTTTATAAAGGCGTCGCGGAACTGAAAGCGAAAATTGCTCCAACTGACCTGGATACCCTGGTAGTCAATTTTACCGAGCCGATACAGGATAATCTGCAGGATAATACCATCTACCTAAATTTTGCCCCGGACGGCCAGAAACAATCAATTACTGCGGTGCGGGAAAGTGCGACCCGGTATAGATTCTTGTTCGCTACCGGTTCGGTTGAAGGAAATGATTCGGTACAGATCGTGCACACGAGCGGTATTGCCGATACCCTGGGTAACATTCCCCTGTCAATTAATCAGTATATTCCAATCCGGGAGCAGACTGGGTTGTTTATCGTGAACTCCGGAAAGTATCTGGATAGCGATGCAAACGGCATAATGGATAAAATTGTCGTTACCTTTGATACCGATCCCAGCGAAATTATTACTGAAAGCTCCTTTACCTTTGAGTGGCAGGATAACACCGGGGCGCTGGTTAACATGACTGTAAGCGGTTCGGCTGTCACGCTGGTAGGCGGTGTGGATGCGGAGTGGGTGGTAACCGGGTATTCTCTGCGGCAGTATATAACCTCTCTGGACGGCAATTGGGGTAAAGCAACGCTGACCCAGCCGAATCCGAGCGGTACCGGTACCACGACCACTGATATTACGAATAAAATGACTGACGGGATGGCGCCGGTGATTTTCTCCGCAGATTATTACAGCTATAATTCTGCTACTGTCAAGGATACCCTCCTGGTTACCTTTTCCGAAAATATGGGTGCCCTGAACGATAACCAGCCGTTTAAGTTTCTTGAGATGCCGGGCGCGACCGGGTATATGGTTGATGTTGCTGAGGTGACAACGAGTAATACGGTTATAACCTTTTATGTTTCAAGCTTCACAAACGGCATTATCCCTGAAACAGGTGACTCGATATGGATCAATGCCGGCCACGGGGTAAAGGATAACATCAATATCGAACAAAATAATGATAACAACAAGAAACAGCCCCTGAACGTGTATAGTGCGTTCAGTATCCAATCCGTCGCCTATTTTGATACGGATAACAATCCGGACGGGTATATCGATAAGATTCAGGTAACCCTGAGTGCAGTACCCGATGCTTTTGTCTTTGATGACCTTGCTTTAGTTGTAACGCTGGCAAATAACCGAAACTTCGCCCCGTTGACAAAGAGCAGTTTTACCGGGACCACAACCGGATTTGATATCGCTGTTACCCAGGCAATAAACTACGATCAGGTTAAAACTGACGTTGATGCAGGCGATACATTGGGTATCAGTGAGAAAGTAAAAATCAGCGCGGACGGGGTTATCCTTCCTGTATTAACTACGGTAAAAGACAGCCTGGCGCCGGTAATTGCCAGGGCTATTTTCGGTCCCGCAATTATAAATGAAAGCAATGATGATCCGAATGTTCCAGTGCCGGATACCTTAGCAATTACATTTTCAGAAAAAATAGAGGCGGTATCAACCAGTTCCTCAGTATGGCCAAGGCCGTTTGGGTATAAACATGCCGGCGGCACTACCTATACCATGGGCCTCAGTCCGGCAAATAACCAGTCCGCCACGACCATGACATTCCTCGTTACCTCGAAAAGCGATTATCCGGTTGTCGGCAGGACAGATTCTATCTGGATTGATGAAAATGCCCTGTTTGAGGATTTGATTGATTTAATTCAGGGCAAGAATACCAAGCCGATTCCTTTAATCGTCTTAAAATACCAACCCGTGTTCAGACTGGTAGCATTTCCCAATCCGTTTGGTGAAGGCGAACAGATGCAGAATAAGATTGAGGTGTGGAGCAGTGCTGACGGATACGATATTAAAAATGACGACGGTATTTCTGTACCACCGGAAGATAATGAAATAGCTATCCTTATTATTCCCTACGGGTTTGTAAATACTGCCGCCGATATCACAGCCGAGGCATCTATTTTTGATCCTGTCGGGAATACTATTCAGGCGAATATTCCCCTGACCTATAACAATAAGGCGATCAAGCAGGCATGGTATGGAGTGTGGAAAGCCAAAAATTCTGTTGACAGGGATGTTGGGCCCGGAACCTATGTTTGTATTGCTGAGGTCAAAGAAAGTGAAGGTGCCAATCCTGATACCTATAAAGTTATGATTGGTGTGAAAAGGAGAGAACCGTAAACTTGCTTTACGCTAATAAGTAATTTTAAATAATTATTATAAATGACTGCCATCTTTTAGATAAGGTGGCAGTTTTTTTATAGAAACTTATTATTAATGAAATTAATCACTCATTGTCTTTGTTTTTATTAGATTAATAGTAAACACACACACTCTCTATAATTTATCCACCTTATGAGCCCATCATGAAACTCATTAAATATTCACACCTCATTTTATTTATTCTTATCGCAAATCCCTGTGTTTCCCAGACACTGACTGAAGACACAATTGCCATTAGAAACATAATGCAGGCAAACGGTTTAAATCTTCAGCCCTGGGAAATAATGGGTATGATTGAGATTGAAAATGACAGAGTAAGTTTATTCCGCATCCTTTTTACAAAAATGCAAGTTATTTCTGCAGATATTGGAAAACTGGACAAGATGGAAGTATTTCAATCCGGTTGGCCTTCAATAAGTGAGCTCCCTCAAGAGATAAGCATGTGCTCCTCGCTGGTGGAAATAAATTTAATTGGCAATAAATTCACAGAATTTCCCATTGAGCTCTGTTCTGTGCCGTCACTTCAGAGAATTAATTTAAGTATGAATAAAATAACATCAATTCCACAGGAGATTTCAAATCTAAAGTTTTTAACTGATATTGATTTATCTGAAAATGAATTTGATACGTTACCTGCGGTAATTGGAAGTTTAGGTTCTCTTAAGACATTAACTATTGTGGAAAGTAATAATTTAGTTTCCATTCCGGAAGAGATTGGTAATCTTAAATCTCTTTGGAAGCTCGGTATTGGAAATAATAAACAACTGACAACACTTCCATCAGGCATTGGAGGCCTGACAAGTCTTCAGATTCTCTATCTTATAGGAAACGGAATTACTTCACTTCCAGACTCAATAGGAAATCTTTTTTCTCTTGAGGAATTGGATATACATATAAACAAATTTGAAAGCCTTCCTCAATCAATTGGCAAGTTAAAAAGATTAAAGATTCTGAGAGCAGAACGTAACAATCTAACAATAGTTCCTTCATCAATAGGCGCATTAGATTCAATTCAGGAACTCAATCTCTCATACAACAACCTCAAAACCCTCCCTGACTCAATAGTCAAACTTGATCCAGGGGTCTGTAATTTCTGTTACAACGATTCCTTAGTATTTACAGAGCGGCAGAAGGCCTGGCTGGGCGTAACGGATTATACAGATTATTTCCAGAAGTACTGTGAGTCGGGGATTAAAAAGATAGTCAAAAGTCCAAAGTCCAAAGTTAAAAGTTTAATTGATATTGTGGTGACTAAGAGAAAAATAGAGTTTCAACTGCCTGACGATGGAAATATTACTTTAGCGGTGAGTGATCTGTCCGGCAAACACCGCACAATACTCTGCAATGAGTTTAAACCTGCCGGGGCTTACACTTTTTTCTGGAGAAAGTATCAGAAGAGTTCGGGGACCTACCTGATAACACTGAAAACCGATAAATCTTCAGTGACAAAGAAGTTTGTTTTAACGAAATAGGCATCATAATAAATATCAACATCTTACAAGTCTTCATCCGGGGTAGTGCACTCTATCGGATCCACCTCGCACACACACTTTGTCGGGGCTGCCCAGGTGATTCTGCACTTGAGCCGGTATTCTGTCACAGTCTCGGTAATAGACTCGCCGTTAGCTGTCTTCCGCTTGCCGTCACGAATTCCCCTGATATCTCTTAATCTTAATAGTTATGGTCAAGTAATAATAATTATGCTATATTTAATAAATGGCTAAAAAAGAAAAATTACTTTTCAAGATCTTACAGGCAAAGCAAGACTACAATATCAACTTTAAAGACCTTTGCTCTTTACTGAAGTCAATGGAATTTAAAGAACGAATAAAAGGGAGCCATCATATTTTCTCGAGAGAGGATATTATCGAAATTGTAAATATTCAACCAAAGAAAAAATTATCTAAACCATATCAGGTTAAACAAATAAGAAACCTGATAATTAAGTATAAACTTGGAGATATTGATAATGATTAAATATGAAGTTATTATTTACTGGTCAAAAGAAGATGAAGCGTTTATTGCCGAAGTACCCGAATTACCCGGATGTATGGCTGATGGAGCAACCTATAAAGAAGCAATAAAAAATGCTGAAATAATAATAAAAGAATGGATAGAAACCGCTAAGGAAATAGGGAGAGAAATTCCTGAACCTAAAGGTAGAAGGCTTATGTATGCCTGATATTATTATATCCAAAGCATTTCTCGATAGAATGTATCACCTTGCATCCAATACTCATCGTTTTTAATCCGTATTTGCAATCAAACTTTCACTTTACAGGTTTCCTTTTCCCATTTTAACTTGTCGTCTAAACTTTTACCCAGAAGAGCACCGTCGCAGGTATGAATATTTTATGAACTTTTTGACGGTGTCAAATATTACATAATGCCCCGTAACCGGGGGCGGAGACAATAAATAAACATAATAAAAAAAGCTCGCAAAGCCTAAATTAATTTCCCTGGTATTATTCAACGGAAATATTGAAGGAAGATATATTTTTCCCATACGATGAAGAATGCAGTAGATTTCTATACGGTTCAGTGGAAGAAGTGTTGGAAGTGATAGCAGAAGAAAGCGAATTGCCGGTAGAGGAATTAAAAAAACGAAGTCGTAATGGGGTGGCATCAGTATTGAAAAAGAAGTTTGTGTATATATGTTGTCGGGTGTTGGGGTTTTCCGAAGAGGAAGTAGCACGATGTTTGAATGTAAGTGGTCCGGCAATATCGTGGACACTTCGTAAAGCAGAAGGGCTTATGACAAAGAGCGAAATTAATAAATTTATTAATTTATCTCCGGGGTAAAATAGTTCTTTCGGGAACACAGCAAATTTTGTTTTCAAAGTACCAGGTTGGATAGGATTGGGATTCCATGCTGGTAAGGCAAATAAAAGAGGGTATAAGCATCATACAATGGGCTGCATTAGAGCTAAAGAGACGACGATACAATTTGTTAAATATATTCATGAAAATGGCGATCCATTAGAAAGTATTACAGTTCTTAATAATTTTGAAAATCTTACTAAGGTAATTAATAATGTTTATACGCTTAAAAATATTCCTAATAGTGGAATCCCTTTTGGAAATCTTACCGTTAAAGAAGGTAATTATAGCTGGCGTAACACGAAAACCGGGGAATCAGGAACAAAAATGAAGGGCGATAAATAAATCTGTAATTAAAGATAAACGCTTGATTGATTTTTATGTGTAGAATTTCTGATATTTATCAAAATAGGATTTTAATTTGAATATTATGAGACACCCTTGTAGAGTTTCTTAAAAAACTTAGATATTTTATAGGAGGTTGACAATGCAGAAAAAAGTATTGATAAAATTGTCGAATTTATCTTCGCTTTTTGTTTTAATTGTTATTGCGAATGCATTTGCTAAAGAAATATATATACCAAGTACACCGGAAGAAGTGAAAGCTTATTGGAGTAAAGCTTATTGGAGTAGTGAGACAAAAACTTCTGAAGATAATAGTGTTGAAAGAAAAGTATATAATGCTATTTCAGATAGTTACATTTATTTGGTAATGAACAATATTTCATCCCTAAAAGAGATTGATTGTCTTTTCCGATTTATAAAATACTCTGATGCAGCTGCTGAGGAATTTTATGATTATTTACCAATTTTATTGAAAAAGGAATCAAAAGAGATTTTAAATTCTATTTCAAAAATGGACAAAGAATTAAAGGAATATACGATTTCAACAATTAAAGATATGATATCGGATGATGATACAGGTTTACTGGGTAAGCTGTATCAAGGATTAAAATAGATGAAATTTGTTCGTAGGTGTCAAATAATATATTGCTATGTGTGGAGGTTTTCTCTACACACTATTTGTAATACAAAATAAATAATTGAAAGATTGTAAAACCATAAATGAGAAAGGATTAGGTTTGTAATGGGTAAAGGTCAATTTGGAGAATCTCAGAAAATAAACATTTTAATGATAATTATTTTATGTGTAATTTTGTCAACAATTGCAAACATTTTTATTACTCGAATAATATTGTCCCCTCCAAAAATCGGGTACATTGATGCTGCAAAATTATTTATCGGATTTTCAGAATCCGCAAAGGCAGAACGTGAGATAAAATCTGAGGATGCAAAGTGGAAAATTGATATGAAGTCATTGAAAGATACTATTAATGCAAAAGTAGAAGTAATGTCAAAAGAGTATGACAAAGCAAGCGCAGCACGAAAAAAGGAGTTACAGGACATGCTTGCGGCTGCAAATCAAAATGCAAACAATTTTGCGCATGCAAATAAAAAGAGGATAGAAGAAATTCGCCAGGAAAAAATGAGGGGTGCCATTCAAAAGGTGAATTTTTATGTTGCAGAATATGGTAAGGAGCATAATTACAGTATGATATTTTCAACATCTGCAGCAGGAAGCATCGTGTATGGTAACCAGGAAAAACTTGATTTAACTAATGAGATAATTAAGGGGTTAAACGAGAGATATAAATAACAATTTACTGTAATATTTCTACTGTTGTTAGTAAAACTGGTAGTTTATGACTTGCCATGTGGCAAGGGAATCTAAATCTGAATAGTAAAAAATTATGAATATAAAAATAATCCTGGGGATACTGATATTATTACTATTCTGCTGTAAAACCAGCTTGCAACCAGAGCAATATGTCAAGCATTATAAAAAGAACAAGGGGAAATTTGCAACAACAGTGAAGAGGAATGGTCTTATTGCACAAATTAGTCATCTGCCATCTGAATTTTATGCAGCGCGGGATATGCTGTTTGATTCAACGTTAACTGCAAATAAAGCATTGCAAAGGTACGAAAAATCACTTTTTTTCTCCCTCTCTTTTATGCCGGATAAAGAGGATCCGGTCAAGAAAAATATAATTCGAATACAAAGAGATGAAATGCTGCAAAAGCAGAATTTAAGAGGAACGAGAGAAAAGAGCATTTTTATTTATACGAAGCAGGATACTATTCCTCTTTTAAACTTTAATTACGAGAAGAATTGGGGAATCAGCAGCGAATTCACCCCGGAGATAAATTAATAAATTATATTTACTCTATGCCGACCAAAAAACGTATAACTGTAGGTGGCGCAATAGCACATGTAATGGC
>CBDVBE010000177.1:0-12537 GCA_965372145.1 uncultured bacterium
AAGAATCAATAGCTTATAAGAGTAGGCATGATTTTAGTATGATACCAAATTGGAACCCTAAAGGACTAAAGTGATGGAGTGATGGAGTAATGGATAAAAAGCTATAAAATCCAACACTCCAGCACTCCAATACTCCATAAAGAGTGTTAAATTCATAATTCAGGTATCATAGCAAAATCCTAGAGATCAGGAGTTCTGAATATACTCTGTAAAAGGTATTATTGAGATTAGAAAATATACTGAGAGCAGGGGGAAATCAAAGAGGTATGAAATGATTCAACTCCACTGAGAATTAGTAACCGTTCACAGGTTCCGGGTTTAGTCTTACAAAGTAGGGTTTCAATCCCGCAAACCCTTTCAAAGGAAGCTATTCTTCGTTACAATATTTTTCAAACAACTCTCTGGATAATTTGACTCCTTCATCCGTCAATTCCACTGATTTCGCTTTACTTTTCGGATCTCCGATATACCCTTTTTCATACAGGCGTTCCATGGTGTCCCAGTCAAGGCTTTTCCAGGCCCTCAGCGTGTTATCGACCTTAAACGTCGTCAGGTGAATAAGTGCAAGAACCATCTCATCAATCTTGTCTTTATTGTAATCCATGAGTACCTCCTCAAACTCCCCTCTCCTGGATACGAAAACAGGGTGAGGGTATCATTTCGAATTTTTCATCCCCATCTTCTTATCATACATTGTAATCTTGTTGCGTCCATGCTCCTTTGAATAATACATGGCAGTATCTGCAAAATCGATCACCTGCTGCTGTGTTGCAGCATGTTCAGGCATGCCTGCACAACCGATACTGACCGTTACATGTAGTTTCTCAGATTTCGTGGTTATTACCATTGCTTCAATACTCTGCCGAATACGTTCACCGATAATTAATGCGTTTTTCCCGCTGGTTTCCGGAATGATGACAGCAAATTCTTCACCACCATACCGTGCAGGGATATCATTTGAACGAACCGTCTTTTTAAGACACGCTGCGAGGTCTTTAAGCACCAGGTCTCCAACAGAATGTCCATAGGTGTCATTAAAGTTTTTAAAATGATCAATATCCATAATAAGTAATGACATAGTTCTCTTATACCGCTTGGACCGGGAAATTTCTTCCTGCAGCAAGCTCTGAAAGGTTCTATGGTTGTACAGCTCGGTTAACCCATCGGTTGTGGCAAGCATTTCCATCTTCTGATACAGGAATGCTTTCTGGTAAGCCACCGCTGCATTACTCACCAGGGTTGATAACAGCCGGCCCAATTCGCCGGTAAAATGACCCGGCAGATCGCTTTCAATGGATATGACACCACGGCAGTAGGCTTCAGTGGCGGAGAGCGGCATAATAACCAATGAGCGCACATTGGGATTTACCCCTTCTTCCGGTACAAACAGGTAATACTGTTGCTTGTACCGGTCAAAGTTGTCTATAGATATTACCTGCCGGTTCCTTATCGCTGTTGAATAGAGGCCGTCATTGAGTGGGAAGGCGAATCCCTGCTGAATCTCATCTGTTTTGCTGATTACCTTCCGCACGCTGCAACTCGTTGATTCCGGGTGAAAATCTATAGCCAGAATACGGTAGTATTGTGTCAATGAATCTACCATGTTAACCAGGATATCAAGCACCTGGTCAACATGCTGGACTGTGGTAAACTGCTGTGCCGCCTCATAGAATATCTGTGAATTTCTTGCAACTCGCTCCTGAAAATAGCGCATACGGACATTGGCAATAAGTGCAGCTGCAAGCTGTGAAAAACGGTTTAAAATATCTTTCTGGTTGTCTCTGAACACGAGTTTATCCTTACTGTCGACAACCAGCGCTCCGAGTAACTCATTGTTAAACGAGAGAATCGGTACTGCCAGAACAGAATTGATCATCTCATTGGTTGAATAGTAATGAAGTTTCGAGTCATAATTCATGATATTGCCACTGAGAAAAGAGACCTTTTCGACCGCAAGGTTACCGACAATACCCATCCCGGCACGGATTTCTACCTTTGAAATAATAGCCATACTTTTTGAGTGAAACGAATCAAGAACAAACACCTTTTTTTGACTGTCGAAAATAAAACCGAGTGCAGAGTAAGCGTTGAAAATACGGCTCATAAAAAAGACGACACTGGAGAGACCTTCTCCACGTGCGAGGTCACGTGAACCTTTTGGCCCTTCAGTTTCAAGTGACGAAAGGTTTGTTGTCGCGGTATCAAAAGTGCCGGTCTTAACCTTATAACTACCCGTTTTCGAAGCAACAAAGGTAGCAGTATCTGATTTCGAAACACCTTGTGAATTCAGCTGGGTAACGCCCGAAACTCGGGAATCTGCATGGGACTGTCTGTTCTTTATACTAAATGTCGATACAAAATAGGCAATACCGCCCGCACCAATAACATAACCGATATGCGGAAGTAAAAACATACCCCTGTCAATAAGCGCGTTTAGTTCATTAGACTTATTTAATAGCCCGGTTGAAATGACCCATCCCAGCTCACTTACAAGAAAAAGAGACACCGCTGTGAGCCATAAGGTGCTACTCCCGCAGGAAGCAAAGGTTATTATAGCGACATAATAAAACGCAAAGAGGGGTGACAACGCGTATACTCCTTTGGAAGACTGGGGAGTGGTCACATGCACCAGAGCAACAACCATGAGTAAGAGAATAAATACTGAACGATCATGGGTGAGCAGTGCATTGCTTATCTTTGCCAATCCTATTACCGTGACAAAAACAACTCCCAGAAAAATGCCAAAAAAGATTGAGATCAGGGCTGGTGAAGTATAAAAGCCATCCGCTCTACCCGTAGCAAAAAACAGGATGATTAATAGGTAAATGCTATATTCCATTCCAGATAGAAAACGAGAGGGTTTTTTCTTCATAATGCCTATTTCCCACTGTAATATTTATTTGAGTATTACGCTCTGCTGTATCTTTGTTATATATTCTTTAATAAAGTATACAATTATAAATTCAATAATAGCAGTAAGAATTTTTTCCTATCGGAAAAAAACACCCATACTAATTTATACCATGGAAAAGAAGAAAAAGTCACGTCCGTTTCTGTATTATATCACGAAATGCCTCAGTATAAAATGGCGAATTAAGTTTGTCAAATACCTGGTGTTTCGAAAGTGTGGGGCATATGTTCTCAACCTGCCGGATGACCTGTCTGCAGTAAAAAACATCCTCTTTGTATTGCCCGAGGACCCACATGAAGCACTTTGTCAGGTTGTAAACATAGTTTCAATTATAAACCATTTTCAAAAAGTTCATAAAGCACAGGCGATATTTCTCTGCGAGGAAAAAGTCGCACCCTATTTCAAGAATTTTCACGGAGTCAGCTCACTGTATGAATATAGCGTTAAACAACGATATCTTTTTTCACAGGATATTCTCGAGCTGCAAAAGCTCCTTATCAAGGAATATATTGATATTTGTCTTTTTCTTGAACGGGATCCTGACCTTTCTCTTCTGCACCTTGTCGGACAAATTCAGGCAAAAGTACGGGTCGCCTATCAAGGTACTGACTCTTTTCCGTTTTTTAATCTCCATATTCAGTCTTCGAACCGAATTATACACCGGACAGAACAGAATAATGTTATGGCAAAAGCTCTTGGTGCTCAAATTCATGATGATTTACACTGGAGTGTAACTAAGGAAACGGTAGAAGAAATACTGGTTATGCTCAAACAGTCGTCCATCCGGGAAACAGAATGGCTGGGGGGGATTGACGCTCAGCATTTCTATTATTCCTTTGGTAGTAGCTGGACAGAGGAACTCATTGAGAATCTTTCCATGCACAATAACAGGACATGGTACCTGTATGTTGCCAATATCCCTGAGCCCTCTTTTATTAACTGGCTTAAAACGCGAAAGATGCCGGTATTTACCGACCTTCCACCTTCCCGTTTAGCAGCGTTATTACATAAATCTGATTGTATTATTTCGGGAAAATGTATGTTTTTTGAATTGGCTAATCTCTTGCAGAAACCTGCTATAGGGGTATTTAAAGAGAATGAACTGCATTACTATTGCAAAATGACCTCCCAATCAATAGGCATCCCCTATGTAAAAAAACCGGATGAGAAAACAATTGCAGAGATTAGCGAAAAGGTTACATCATTTGTACCATCTGATGGGAAATAGTATGATTATGATATGGAATAAACGGGTGACAGCATACCGGAAAAATTAATATCTACTTTATTTATAACGTCCAAGATTATATAATCACATAATACAGCTAACTATTCATCTCAGTTATTTTAAGGTATAGTAAGTTACTAAAATGGTATACACACTGAAGCGCTATTTCTCCTATCGACTTAAATCGGTTGAGATTTTTTTCAGAACTCAAAAAAATCAGCGGGAAATAGCCAAGGCATATCGCGCTAAAAAAACGATCTCAGCTGTTACCATCACCCGGCCAATGCTTATAAAAGCCGGTATTGCAGTTTGTACTATCGGAGTACTGATTATAGGAATACTTCTCTCAGACAGCATTATTAAAAATATTCAGAGTATAACAGCAGCTATACAAAACAAACGAAAAACTCTCGCAATTGAGCGACGGAAACAAAAAAAGGCTGTGCCGAAAAAACAGCAAGATCTTTCTCGAATAGTAGAATCGGCGGTAAAAAAAGAACCGCCGGAACCTGCTGTTCCCAAAGAACCGGTTGTCCTGTCAAACCTGCATAAGCGAGTATTGCCTTTTGCAAAGGAAATGCGCTATTGTATTCTGGCAAACAAGGCAACAAAGGCAATACTTGTGCTGCATAAGCGAGGTGCTGACTGGAACATCTTTCGCTCCTATTCTATGGCAATCGGCGAGCAGGAAGGTAGAAAATTACGATCCGGAGATAAAAGAACGCCTGAAGGTCTCTATTTTATTGTTGGGAGAAAGGAAAAGAGTGAACTTACCAGCATGTATGGTCCGCTCGCATTTGTGCTGAATTATCCCAATGCCGAAGATAGAAAGCAGGGGCGTACCGGGAATGGTATATGGATCCATGGGACAAATCCTGACAGTATGCCGGTACAAACCCGTGGCTGTCTTGAGTTAAGTAATTCAGACATAACTGAACTGGGAAGATATCTGAAAACAGGTGTCGGCACCCCGGTGGTAATTGTTAACAAAAAGGATATTAAAGACCCAATAACATTTCCGAACTATAATAAAATAAAGGATGAACGGGAAACCATTCTCGCGGAATATACGCACCGGAGTAACTATTTTATTTCACTGCTGAATCAGTGGAAATCTGCCTGGGAATCGCAGAATATCACTCAATATTCGATCTACTATCATCCGGATAAATTTTTCAGCCAGGGAATGGAATGGGACGCATGGAAAGAAAGAAAACAAAGAACATTTGAGATGTACAGTACAATAGAAATCTCTCTTGACAAGATATTTCTCTCGGAATTTTCAGAATCTACGGCGGTACTGAAATTCTTACAGGGATATAAATCAGACCGCCTTAATGTGGTTAATGGTAAGAAACTTAGTCTTGTCAAGAGTAGGGGAACATGGAAAATTTATCGGGAAAATTCGTTGCCTAAAGAGGAGCTTTTACTATGATGTTTTCAAAATCAAAAAAGACTGCGCTGAAGGACCCTGCCATTCTTGCAGAGGAAATCGAAAAGAACCTGGATGCCATTCAAGACACCCTGCAAAACGTTCGTTCTGAAAAATCAGATATACATTCCCTGATTGCAACAGTAGAAAGTGAACGTTCGCACATTACAGCATCCCTTCGATCGATTGAAGAGTTACGTGCCGGTATTGACGAAATGCAGGTAGGCTATGATACTCTTAAAAATAAGGTTGATGAATCGCTTAAACAGGAGAGTAAGCTTGATGCACACGTAAATCAGATAAAATCATTTGAGAAACGTCTGGTGAAAAGTGAAAAAGTCCTTGATAAAATTATTGAGCAGGAAAATTTTATCACTTCTATCAGTGATAAAGTCGATCTTATCCTTGAAAAATTTACCAAGGACAAAGAATCAAAACTGCTGCAGGAGGGATTGCAATCCATGATTTCTATGGAAGAGCGCCAGAAACAACTTGCCGGAAATATGGCAAAATCTGAAAAACAGGCACAGCGGACATATTCCCGTCTGGAAACAATACAGAAAGATCTTGAACAGGCAGAGATGACTTCAGGTACGATTACTGACAAATTCTCCTCTGTTGAGCAGGAACTGGCCAATTATCAGCTTATGAAGGAAAAAGTTGATAAACTCAACAGCCTTTCAGAATATGTTAAATCAAAAGTAAAGACCTTGGAAAGCCAGAAAGTGGTTGTTGAAAAGGCAAATGAAGAAGCCGGAAGGCTCAACACGCTTACCTGGCAAATCGATTCCGATCTAAAACATCTGCAGCAAAAATATGCATCCCTGCAGAAAATTGATAAAAATATCAACTCAATAAACCGCATGCTTGAAGAGAGTCGTTCTTCAATCAATGAAATCCGTGAATTCAAGAAATATATGGAAAGTGTTTCCGAAGAAATTATTACGGTACGTCGGTTAAACGATGAAGTTGAGCGAAAACTCTCTGAACTCCATCGACAAAATAAACATCTTGATGATGTCAACGAGCGGATGCATGAAGTATTCAATGTGGCTCGTAATACCGAAGCTATTTTGAACACCCTTTCCAAGCATGAGCAGAAACTGGAAAGCAGCAGGGCTCAGGTTACCGAATATGAAAAAAATCTCGATAAGATTCGTACAAAGATGGATGAGGTCAGCCACGAATGGAGTGCAATCGACACGATAAACCAGCGTATTGTTGCCATGGAGACTGAACTTAACGAAACTGAACTTCGTATTGATACGGTGAAGTCAAAGGAACAGTCTATCGAAGGAATTGACACACAGCTAAACGATCTAAAAGTCCTTGTTGACGATGTTTCCCAACGTGAAAACAACCTGTTTGAGCGGAAAACCGAGGTTGATATGGTCACGGAACGAATGGATGAATTTGTCAACAACGCTCGAGTACTCGAAGAAAAAATTGAGGAATTAAAGGTGCACGAGCAGGATATTGCCAGTGTTGGTCAGCGTATTGATGAGTTGAACCTGCTTTCAAGCACAACAAACGACCGTGTCCATCAGATAGAAGAAAAAGCGGAGATAATTTCTGAAGTTGAAGTTAAGCTTGGTAACCTTGGCAATATGGTTTCTGAAATCGATGATCGGATAAATGAGCAGCTGCAGCGAAAGAATATGATCGAAAAAACAGAAAAACGGCTTGACCAGCTCAATTACCTTCTTGGTGATATCAATATGAAAATCCAGAACCTTGCTAAGGAACAGAAAACAGTGGACGACTTAACAGATAAACTCTCAACTATTTCCGCACAATCCCTCGAAGCGAAGAATATGATGGGGCGACTCAATGACGAAAAGCAGGCACTGCTCGGAGAAGAACAGCATATTCTTACCATGCGTGACGAGTTGGGAAAACTCTTTAATGAGGCGCAGGAGCAAATTAATGAATTCAAAACATCGATTGCTGAATTCAACAACAACATCAGCCGGGAAAAGGATAGTTTTGAAGGCACCTTCTCACAGTGTGACAATCAGCTTAAAACTATTGAATCACATTTTAAATCTATTGACAATGCAGAAAAACGACTCGGCGAAGCAGACACCGCCCTTGAAGCCCTTAAGGGCGAAATGGATCAGATTACCCGCCGCAGCAGTAAAATAGATGCTATTGACGGGCGTATTGAAAATGTTGATACCGCTGTCAGCGATATGGAGATCCGTATCGAATCAATCGACAAGGACCGCGCTATGGTTGAATCTGCACAGAAAAAAATTGATACACTAACTTCGCTTATTGCCAAAGCTGACGCCAATACTGAGAATATCCAGTCACGGTCTCAGGATATCGAACGAGTCGGCGCACAGGTTGAAGACATGGAAAATATCATGAATTCCGTTGAAGCACGCATGCGCGATCTTACCAGGGAAAAGCAGATTATCCGTGAAGCTGAAAATCGAATTAACGGCCTTAACCTCCTTATGGAGGATATTAACGCTCAAATAAAAAATCTTACGGCAGAAGAGCAGGAAATCCTCGGCGCTATTGAAAAAACATCCGAACTGCGATTCCTGTTAGGTGAAGTTGAGTCGAAACTCAACATTCTCAGACAGGAAAAGGAGAAGCTGGTAGACTGACAACGTGTCTAATTAGTGTCTGTCTGGAAAGTAGGCAAAACTGTCATTTCGACCGAAGGGAGAAATGACAAAAACATGCGTTTCCGGTCAAGCACTAATTAATCATTTAAAACCACTCGCCACCAGTAATAACAGGTCTGCCCATGTAAAAAAAATGTATGGTATTGATATTGAGTGTCTGCCGGCGCTATCATACAGTATATTTTTTAATGAAATGAATTATCATATTCATGGATAGTTACCCGGAGGTTTTTTACCGTGTTTACCCCCTCTATCTCTGTCAAGGAATCTACCTCCCGGTTTATATATAAGATTCGTGAAGTAAATCCAAAGATAAAGATCGGATTAATCAAAAAGGCCTACCGGTTTTCATATAACGCACATAAAGATCAACTCAGAAAATCGGGTGAACCCTTTCTCGCTCACCCCGTGGCTGTTGCTCTTATCCTTGCCGAGCAGAAACTCGACCAGGTTACTATAGCATCAGGCCTTCTGCATGATGTACTTGAAGACACAACCACCTCCTATGATGCCCTTAAAGAAAAATTCGGGGAGGAGGTCGCTAACCTGGTTGACGGCGTTACCAAAATAGAAACCTTTCAAGCCAAATCACGTCAGGAGCAGCAGGTTGAAACATACCGGAAAATGCTTCTCTCAATGGCACGGGACCTGCGGGTTATTATTATCAAATTTGCCGACCGGCTTCATAATCTCCGAACGCTGAAATATTTACACCCGGATAAAATTAAAGCCATTGCCCAGGAAACTCTTGATATCTATGCGCCGCTGGCTCATAGATTTGGGATGGCGAAAATAAAGTGGGAAATGGAAGATCTCGCTTTCAAACATATTAACACTGCACAACATAACGATATTGTTGCCCGTGTTGTCGGCAGCAGGCATGAACGTGAAAAAACCATAGACGGATTTGCCATACCGATGAGAAAGTTACTAGAGAAAGAGGGTATCAAGGCCACGGTGGTTGGACGGCCAAAACATTTCTACAGCATCTATAGGAAAATGGTACAACGGGGTAAGCCATTTGATGAAATCTACGATCTTCTTGCCTTACGGATCATTACCAATACCGTCCAGGAATGCTATCAGGCACTCGGCATCATTCACTCAATGTGGAAACCTATTCAGGACCGGTTTAAAGATTACATCAGCACCCCAAAATCAAACGGCTACAAATCCCTGCATACAACAGTAGTCGGGCCAAACGGGAATATTGTTGAAATGCAGATCCGCACGTGGGAGATGAATCAGACTGCCGAAGATGGAATAGCTGCTCACTGGCTGTATAAAGATGGTAAAAAGAAACAATTTACTCGTGACGATAAAGCATTAGTGTGGTTAAAAAATCTTATTGAATGGCAAAAAGAACTGACAGATTCAACAGAATTTTATGAATTTTTTAAAGTTGACCTTTTTCATGCCGAAATTTTTATTTTTACCCCAAAAGGAGACCTTATCACCCTGCCTAAAGGTGCCACGGTTCTTGATTTTGCCTTCTCTGTTCATACGGAACTGGGTCTGCACTGTATCGGCGCCCGGGTGGATGGAAAGATTGAAACTATCAGTACACCACTCAAAAGTGGAAGCACAATAGAGATCCTTCACCTTTCCTCAAAGAAACCATCGATTGACTGGCTGAGAGATGCAAAAACCCCCAAGGCCCGGTCTGCTATCAAACGCCGGCTGAAAAACACCAGTAAACATGAGAGCGTTTCCCTGGGCAGAAATATTGTAACAACCAATATGAAAAAACTTCATCTGGGGACCTCGGTTAATGAACATCTTCCCGGATTGCTTGAACACCTGGGGCTCACCAGCGAGGAAGGGCTGTATGAACGCGTGGGAAAAGGTATCATTCCGATTAAGCGTGTGATGCAATACTTTAATCTAAAAAAGGTAAAATACCCGGTTGGCGCTCGTGTTTCGCAACTGGTGGATACCATCACCGGACGAACAAGAAAAATCCGTGTCGGCAGATCGGATAACATTATGATTCGTTATGCCTGCTGCTGTAATCCCGTACCGGGAGACGACATAATCGGCTTTGTCACAAACGGACGCGGCATCTCAGTACACAGAAAAGACTGCCGGAACTCTTCACTGTTTGTTAAAGATAAAGATCGATCAATCATGGTAAGCTGGGAAGGTGTTCAGCAGGATTCGAGGAAATTCGTTGCTTATCTGGATATTACCGGAAGGGACCGTAAAGGACTCCTTAATGAAATTACCGCAGTCTTTGCAGGATGCGATGCTGAAGTTATAGCAGGAAACATTTCTACGGATAAACACCACATTCATAATACCTTCCAAATAGAAATCAACCACAGAAGTCAATTGAAAGAAATTTTCAGAAAAATTCAACATATTAAGGGTATAGAAGGTGTTAGACGCACGCGTGATAATGAAGAATTTACTACGAACTCCGAAACCAAATAACCTTACCAGTATTCATTTCCAATGAAAAGAATCATTCATTTCACATCTGCTAAAAATATTTTATTTCCGTAAATTATATTTAATAACGAAAAGAGTTCAATCCTGTTTCTCATTTAATAAAAGTTTAGAATGCCATATACCCAATTAATAATCATTATTACCGGTTTTACCGCAGGAATCATTATAAGCCTTCTCAGTGCCTTTTATTTACGATCACGTAAAACAAAAAGAGAAGTCTCTGACGAACTCAAGAACACCTCGTTCGTATTTTCGGGCACCCTCAAGCAGACGAATCTGCTTGAAGCGATTCAATTCCTCGAAATCGGTATGCGTGAAGGTATCCTGCATATATACAGCGGCAGACGGAAAGGATACCTCATTTTCTCAAAAGGAACAGTAATTGACGCCTTTTACAGAAACAACACCGGCCGTGAGGCTGTCATTCAAATGTTTGAAATAGATGAAGGCGATTTCTATTTTGAACCTAAAATAATCTGCCAACCACGTATTATCACCGAATCAATACTTGATCTTGCTTTTGAATTAAACGAAAGGCAGAATAGTCAACAGGAACAACAAACCATGTAAGAGATATCGCAGCCGTTCACGGCTTGAAAATGGAAATTGGAAATTATAAACGAAAGATAGGAAGTTCAAATGATTAGTAGAAAGTTTATCTTTCACTAAGAATTGTGCTTTAGTGCACTTCCAACTTGAGTTATACACTTTTTGTGTAGAAATTGGGGAAATACATGAAACGTAGCCGCTCACGGTTTGAAATTATAAACGACTATTAGGAGGTTTACCTCCAATAGGAGTTATACTGATAAATCAGCACTTGGTACCCCAGGGGTAGAAATCAGGAAACACGTGAAACGTGTATATAAATAATACAAAAGCATGAATACCAAATTTCCAATTTCAGCGTTCTGTGAACGCTTACAAAATATCTAACATTTTCATTTGTAATGGGAGTAACTATGGTAGGTGAATTAAAAATCTTTTCAGGAAATGCGAACATACCTTTGGCAAAGGCAATTTGCCGTTATGCGGGTGTAAAACTTGGTAAATGCGAAATCCTCAAATTCAGCAATGACAACATTAAAGTAACGTTTACGGAAAGTGTCCGTGGTAAGGATGTATTCATTATCCAATCGTCATGCGTACCGGTAAATGAGGGAATCATGGAACTGCTTATCATGATTGACGCGGCAAAACATGCCAGTGCCGCACGTATTACTGCAGTGTGTCCCTATTTCCCGTATGTCCGATCGGATAAAAAAGACGAACCCCGCATTTCAATTACCGCGCGTCTCATGACTGATTTAATTGCCACATCAGGTGCAGACAGAATCATGGCAATGAATCTCCATTCACCACAAATACAGGGATTTCCACGCATACCTATGGACCATCTGCTTGCAGGAAAAATCTTATGTAAATATTTTGAGAGAGAAGGAACAGACAACGGTGTCGTGGTTGCTCCGGATGCCGGTAGTGCCAAACATGCGGGCCGGTATGCAATACGACTTGGCCTCCCTCTTGCAATCCTTGACAAGCGGCGGAATGATGATTCTGAATCACCTGTAATCCAGAACATAATTGGTGAGGTAGAAGGGAAAAAAGCTCTCATCTTCGACGATGAAGTTGCTTCGGGCGGTTCACTTATTGAAGTGGCTAAGGCATTAGAAGAACATGGTGCTGAAGAAATCACCGCCTGCTGTGTCCATGCAGTCCTTTCAGGAAAAGCCGTTGACAGAATACAGAATTCGCAAATTGAAAAACTGGTAGTTACCGATACGGTGTGCATTCCTGAAGAGAAAAAGTTTCCTAAATTAAAAATCGTTTCTGTTGCAGAATTGTTATCCAATGCCATAATGTCTACCAATACAGG
>CBDVBE010000178.1:0-12484 GCA_965372145.1 uncultured bacterium
ATAAAAATCAACTACAACCTGTATCTGGTTCTCCATCGACCAATTTTTTCTATTTTCAATTATATTTTTCGTGATTTTCCCCAAATCAAAACTCTTAATAAAGTCAACCGTAATATCATTAAAATTCTTTGCTGAAATGCCAAATACATTCTGTTTGATAAAATCTGACATGTCAGAATAAAAATCTAAAGTAAGAGCAGGTATTCCTGCCATCAAACAATCATTCATCTTATTCCAGAAGCCATATTTGGACTCTTCTCTTTTTTTATATGAAGGTATTGTATTATTCAAAAACGCAATTCCTGAATCATACTGACTCATTTCCCTTATCAGTTCAAACACCGGCAACGGCTTATGCATAAACAGATTAGGGATTTTTTCATATATCTCGTATTTTTTATTTCTTGTTGGGTATATATGAAGATAAAATCCCCTTTTAGATAACCTTTTAAAAATATCCACAAGGTATTTAACTCTATTTTTATGCCGGGTTATTAATCCAACATAGACGAGATGAATGTTATTATCTGATTTAGACAATTTAGGCAAAAACTGCTGCGGTGAAAGAAAGAGTGAAGATGAGCCATAATTAGGAAAAACAATGCTGTTGGAATTTATCGCATATTTTTCCCGTACAAGTTGTTTATAATTTTCTGTAATGTAAATGGCTCCGTCATTTCTCTCATTACAAATTTTCTCATAATAATATCTCCATATAAAAAACTTTTTTTTCAACGACATAAAGTCATGCTGATCATAGATAAACGGAACGTTTATTCGCTCTTTGATTAATTTTGCTCCCAACGTATCAGGATAATTATGGTAATGTATAATATCGATTTTCAATTCAGGAATAAGCTGTTTAATAACCTCAATACTTTTGAAATAGGCGTCAGATATACGCGTTAATGATGCAAAACAAGAATTTCCATACCCATAAGCCTCATCAGGGGTTTTGTCTCGGTGTGCCAAGTGGATATTAAAACCTTTAGATTTCAACGCTGTTGCATACTTTATTGTTCTTATACACGGCGAAGAATCTTGTACAAAAAGGATGTTTCTAATTGAAGAATTCTCGTGCATATGCAAAACCGATGCATTCTGAAGATAATATATTTCATTTAAATGCTAAGCCATAACATGATTTCAGGCATCTCCCTGAGCTTTTTAATCTTTTAAAAAATCATGGAAAAGTATCTGTAGATCAACAATATCCACAACAAAATCGGTAATAATAATTATCTGTAGAATCTAGGGAAAAAATTTCCGATGAATACCTGCAATCTGTTCAATTCTTCTTTCCGCAAGTCTCTCCGCAGCCTTTGATGTTGTTATGTTATCTTTTTCAGCAATGGTATACACTTCTGCAACGGTATGGTAAATCTCTTTTACTTTTTTAATAACTTTGGATTCGATATATTCATTTATCGCTTCAAAGTAGACATCAACCACACCGCCGGCATTTATTATATAATCGGGAGCATAGAGGATACCCTTTTCTACAAGCATCACACTGTGTCTTTCCTCATCAAGGAGCTGATTATTGGCTGCCCCGGCAATAATTTTAAATTTCATCTGAGAAATAGTCTCATCGTTGATTATTGAGCCGAGAGCACAGGGCGAGAAAATATCCGCCTCAACCTTAAAAATATCCTCAGGTTTGACAGCAGTCGCATGAAAGGCATCTACAATTTTATCAACTTTATCCTGGTAAATATCAGTTACAATGAGTTCTGCTCCAGCCTCATGGAGATATTCACATAAATAATGGGCAACATGACCGCATCCCTGAACAGCGACTTTAACACCTTTCAGGTCATCCTTCCCAAGTTTGTACCCGATTGATGCTTTAATACCTTCAAAAACCCCGAGTGCCGTGTAGGGAGATGGGTCGCCGGCTCCGCCTTCTTCCTTTGAAAGCCCGGTAACAAACGATGTTTCCATTTTAATTGCTTCCATATCCTCAACACAGGTTCCCACATCTTCCGCGGTAATATATCTCCCTCCAAGGCTTTCAACATATTGGCCAAAGGCACGAAAAAGCGCTTCGGTTTTGTCGGTACGCGAGTCCCCGATAATCACCGCTTTCCCGCCTCCGATATTCAGGCCGGCAGCCGCATTTTTATAAGTCATGCCTCGTGAAAGACGAAGGGCATCTTCTACAGCTTCTTCTTCTGTTTTAAAAGGCCACATTCTGCATCCGCCGAGGGATGGGCCAAGAATGGTACTGTGAATAGCAATTATAGCTCTGAGTCCTGTTGTCTTATCATGACATAAAACCACCTGTTCATGTCCCTTTGATGTAATTTCTTCAAAATATCCCATTTTCAAACCTCCTTCGAATAATCAACTGCTTTTATCATAAAACAGCGCAATTTTCTCTGCTTTTTAATGGCCATATAAAATATTATATGCCGGAACGGCTATCTCCGGTTCATCAGGAAAAATGTGATTTCCCGGTTTCTATATAAATATTTGCGATAATACCAACCCTGGTATACTCTAAAACTGTTACTATCTATATTTATAAAGAATAAAATTATAAAACCTGCATGTTACACAGGATGAGAATGGATAATAATGGGAGAGCCGGTTAAGGAAATACAGAACCTGTATCAGTATGATTGGGACTTTACTCCAAAACAGGAGGAAATCACCCAGAATAAAGTTGATTATATTAAGCAGATTATACCGGCAGATGTAAAAACAATAATTGATATCGGCTGCGGGTCAGGATTTATTACAAACCAGTTAGCTGATGATTATAAAGTCACAGGGGTTGATACCAATACAATTAACCTGAAAAAAGTACGCTGTAAAACAGTACATGCTCAGGCACATACAGTAAATCTGCCTTCTAAAAGTTTTGACTTGGTATTTTCAAGTGAATTACTCGAACACCTTCCTGACGAAAAAATACTGTTGCAGACAGTTAATACATTTAAAAAGCTGACAAAAAAGTACATTCTGATTACGGTACCAAATAATGAGAAGCTCCAAAATGGTTATGTAAAATGTGGCAAATGTGGCCATGTGTTCCACTCCTCATTTCATAATTTCTCATTTGACAGGAAAGCGCTGGAAAATCTTTTTCAGGAATATGAAACTATTCATTTTGATACAATCGGACCTATAAGAAGGTATAATGAAAACGACTTTCTCCTCTATATACGGAATAACATTGCTAACCGATGGGCTAAACCAAATCGAAACTCTTTTTGCCCACAGTGTAAAAACAAAAATGATTTTGTTAAAAGAAAAAACCTGTTCGCCAAGATACTTTCGGAAATCGTTTCATTCTTGGCACGATTTGTGGCAATTAGAAAACGGAACTGGATAATACTGCTGCTCAAGAAGAAATCTGGGGTATGACCTTCCTCCATTGTCAGAACTACACAAGGGTATTATAAGCTTTAAGGAGTCTCTCCTCCATCTTTTCCCAATTGAAGGTCGATTGAAATGCCTTGGCTACATTACCTGACACTTTTTGCCGCAATGAACGATTTGAATAGAGTTCTTCAATTTGCCGGGCAATACTCTGAGGTTCGTTTTCTGAAAAGATATAACCGAGTGTATGCTTCTCTATTATCTCACCAACGATGGGGTGCGGCAAAGAGATAATAGGGAGACCGAAACGCAGATAATTAAAAAATTTATTTGAAATGGTACAATAGCCATTTCTTGACAACATAAAATGAAGTCCAATTGACGCCTTACTCAACCACTCCGGCACCTCGAGATAGGGAAGAAATCCGGTGATATGAAATTTGTCCTGTATCTGATAGTCCGCCACCATTTCTTCAAAATACCGGTTCTCTCGTTCCGGCATATCGCCAATCAGCAAAAATTTAATTTCCGGTACCCGGACATGTCCGGCAACTTCAATTAAAGCCTTCAGCCCTCTATTAAAAAGCATTCTCCCTTCATGCACTACCCAGAAAGTTTTATCTTTGCTTTGAGCTTGAGAGGTATTTGTAAATATCTTTTCAGATTGACAGTTCATTATCGTGACAACCGGCGCTTTTGTTAATGCCCGGTAATAATCGTTCAGGGTATCACTCACACAAATAAGTAAATCAGCATCGCGTAGAACCCGGTTTTCCTGCTTGAAAAACCCGGCAATTTTTTTAACCCGTTTATCATTGAATCTATAGAGGTTTGGATAACATTCGTGATAATCAACAATCAGTTTCTTGTCAGGCATCACTTTTTTTAATCTACCTGCAACTTCAAACAGGATGCCCTCTTCATGAAAATGATAAAAATCGGCATTAATTTCAACCAGCTTTCTGAGAATGGCATTTATTGTGGAACGCTTCCTCATACCGAAGATATTCGGCAGTTTTTTATTATGGTAATAATATGTAAATGTAACACCATTCTTTTGAAAGGTTTTATCCTTTCCCAACAGGGCATCTTTTTTCTTACCGAGGGTTTTTCTGTCAACTGAAGGCGCTAAAATAGTTACGGAATAACCGGCTTTGGAAAGAGAACAACACTCTTTATAAAACACTCTTCCATCAAACGGGGAATGATTAAATATTACATGACATACTGATGCCAAAGGAAAACCTCGATACTATGTCTCAGTGTTTTACTTATTATCAAACTGTATATCGTAAAGGTGTTTGTACCGTTTATTCAACGAAAGCAATTCTTCGTGAGTCCCTCTTTCAACAACCTCACCCTTTTCAAGGACAATAATCTTATCAGCATGACGGATTGTTGAAAGTCTGTGGGCTACCACAAAGGTGGTCCTGTTCTGTATCAGGTTATCAATAGCATTTTGAACAAGTAGTTCCGATTCAGTATCGAGAGCTGAAGTTGCCTCATCCAGAATAAGTATATCCGGATTCCTCAATAGCGCCCGTGCAATAGATAACCTCTGCCGCTGGCCGCCGGAAAGCATAACGCCCTGCTCGCCAATAACCGTCTGCATACCATCAGGTAATGTTTCAATAAACTCCATGGCATTAGCAGCGGTTGCGGCTGCATTAACATCATCCGTTGAGGCATGAATCGAGCCGTACTTGATATTATTCTCTATGGTTTCATTAAAGAGAATTGTTTGTTGAGAAACAATGCCGAATAAATTACGCAATGAAACCAGATCAATCTTTCGAGTATCTATGCCATCAATACAAATAGAGCCCCGGGTGAGTTCATAGAACCGTGGAAGGAGATCCAGGATAGTTGTTTTTCCTGCACCGCTCGAGCCAACAACGGCAACCACCTCGCCTTTCTTAACGGTAAAGGTTACCCCATTCAACACGGAATCCCTGGTTCCCGGATAGGTAAACCAGACATTTTTTAAGGCAATTTCATTTTCAAAGGTCGGCGCTTTTTTTATTATTGTGGTATCTAACTCTTCATGCCGGACACTCAGCAGCCCAAATACCCGCCCAGCCGCAGCAATACCAACCTGTATAATATTATTGACCGTACCTATCTTTTTTAGCGGTTGATACGCTGAGAAAAAGAATACAAGAAATCTGAAAAAATCTTCAGGGGTAAAATGTGGTGAGCCGGCAAGGGATTCTTTCCCGCCATACCATAAAAGCACCGCAATAAAATACATGGCAAGGGTTTCAGTCAGGGGTATCAGAAGTGCCTTTACTTTCTCAGACCTGAAAGAGCTTCGGGTGAACTTTCTGTTTTCCTGCTGGAATTTCTCACTCTCTACCCGGTTCATATTAAACATTTTCACCGCACGAACACCCTGAATGGTTTCGGTCAGAACAGACATCATGCCGGAGAAACTCTCAAGCACCCTTTTACTTCTGCGCCTTACACTCTGACCGATCTTTACTATTAAAAAAGCAAGTATAGGATATATGATAAAAACTACAGCAGTGAGTTTAAAATTTATTATTAAAAGCATGACAGAAAAGAAGATCAGCCGAAGTGGTTCCATAATCGATTTACTGAGCGTATCCGTCATGGACCTGTTTATTTGTGCTATATCATTCACAATAAGGGCTACGATTTTACCCGATCTGTTCTTATCATAGTAACTGACCGGCAGCATGAGTACGTGCTCGTAGAGCAGATTTCGCATATCCCTTATGACATTAAGATTAAGAATCCTAAGCAGCAGCCTGTTTATATAAAACAGAATGTTTTTCAGTGTATACGTGACCACGATGAGAAGGCATACCACTCCAAGAGGGTTGCCGAACCGCTCCGATCTGATAATTCGATAGGTTATAAATTTAAAAAACAGGTTCAGATTTCTTAATGTCAACTCCGGCCTTACCGTTATCGCAGCCTCAGGATTGAAAAGTGTCTTGGGAAGGGACCCTAAAAACCAGATAGCAATACCATCCATTGATACAATGATAAAAGAAAGAATGACAGATATAATAAAGAGATGCACATACGGCTTCATAAAGCCGAGCATCTTCGTATAGGTCTTAAATGATTTCATTATAAAGCCGGGTAATAGAGTGAAAAATCAACAACTCCCGCACATCAGTATATAACAGCTTTTCCATGTGCAAACACGTAGTACTTTAACTATTTTGTAACTATTCAGGTGTATTACAAATACAAAGTTTTATTGACTGTTCAGGTATCATTTAACAAACCAGTTGAAGTACTTGTATATTAATCGAATTCTTAATCCTAATCGTAATCATACTCATAATCAATTTTTATATTCTTTCGATTAGGATTAAGAGTGTGAAGTATAAAAATATTTGGTTTTAATTATACAACTGAACCGTTACACTATTTTAACTAATAACTTACATCTTTTTTTCAAACTTATAGCATCCAATATATATATGAAATATTGTTATGTAAAATATGTAATAGCACTTTATATCCTGGTGATTTCTGCCGGATTGACTTCCTCCTATTCCGAAACCACCCGGAAAAAAACAATCAACAAGCCTCTCTATTCGGCAGGCGGCAATTTCCTGTATAACAGGCGGTCCGGAATATATGTCTTTGAATCATTTAACAAACAACAAAATATCGTGCCGCCAAAGATTTCACTTTTTGGTTTTAACCTCGGAAAGCGATACTATACCACGCCATGGCTGCGGTTTCAAATCGACATCCTACTGAACTTTGGCAGTAATATAGAGGACACGTTGTATTACGGTACATACTTTGCACAAAAATACAAGTATAAAAATTTTGATTTTCTCCTGGATATCCAACTGGTTAGGCCCATGAGTAACACCTTGGATCTGTTTACCCTTCTCGGGGGTGGTATTAATTACCTCCACCTTGAAGAGCATGCTGTCTTTGTGGAAGATCATAAAAAGGAAATTGCCGTGGCCGGCTATAAAGGGCTGGGCCAGAAACAGTGGAGCCCATGCGTTCATTTTGGGGCAGGCCTTGATATTACACCCTCTCGAAGTTTCGGCATAAATTTCACCTATGCATACCGTATATGGCGGCCGGTAAAATTCCCCGACGCCCGGGATATGCCTTTAGGTACTGTAGAATATAAGGAACTCTTTTTCTCGCATGTGTTTCAGGTGAAATTTCTGTTCAGCCTTGCCTGATACCTCTCACGAGGAGTATTGAAAATGTTTTACAGGAAGATTAGTCACTGTATAGTAATTTTACTCCTGAGCAGTTTCCCGGTACTCTGTGCTATTGGTCAATCTGCAGTAATAGCCCTGTCATTCCCCTATGGCGCCCGGCAATATGGTATGGGTGAAGTTGGTGCTGCGCTGGCTGATGATGAAAGTACCGTATTCTGGAATCCGGCTGGTCTTGGTCAGGATAATACTCGGTGGCATGATGGATCTTTTACAATTTTCTATGAACCGCTTCTTCCTGCATTTGACATTCCCGACTTATGGCATGGAGCGATTGCCACCTGCTATCAACCGGAACACATTGATATCGGCGGGTTTGGATTTTTTGTTAATTATCTGAACTTTGGTCAAAATTTTCACTATGATGCACAGGGTAACGTGATCGATACCTTTAACAGTTATGAGTTTATCATGGGTTTAGCCTGGGGCCTCAATTTTGCTGATATCGGCTGGACTGATAATCTTAACCTTGGATTAGGAATAAAATACGCCCATTCCGCACTGGCCCCGGGGATAGGAGAAGGCAGTGAGGGTGTTGGAAAAACTTTTGCCATTGACTTTGGATTGCTCTACTGTTTTCCATTTGGTTTCAGAATAGCATTTACATTGCAGAATATGGGGCCGTCTGTATTTTATATCAGTAAAGATGAAGCCGATCCCATTCCCTTTACCGGCCGTCTGGCTTTCGGGTATAAAAAAGAATTTATCATTGATAATTTACGTAAATACCGGCTCTGTGCAGAATTTAACCTTGACAGGGAAATGGTTAAAAATGACCCGTACAAAGATCCGGACCCCGGTATAAAGCAATTGTAACCAGTTGGAATGATGAGCCGATAAAACAGGAGTTATCTGAAATAATCAGCAATATCGGCGCTGAGATCACCTTTTTTAATACAGGTTCTTTTCGTATGGGTGGTATGATTGATAATGCCGGCTCTCGTAAGGAGCTTCATTTCGGCTGGGGCTTTTCTATATTTAACCATTTCAACTGGGACTGGTCCTATATTTATTCACCCAGATATTCCATTGCCCGTGACGGACAATGGGGGTTCTCTTTCAGCCTCTTCAATCTTGCCAACTGGTCTCTTGAAGAACGTAAATGGTGGGAATCTCTTGACAAATAGCAGTAAGGATACAAAATTTTGTATCCTTACTGCTTTCTTATTAAAGAATCTTACGTCCGGTACCGATAAAATATATTGCATAAATAATTTTTTAACTGTATATTTAAACTTATGAAAATGATACAATCCGTTTCAGCAATAATAATCATCGTGGTGAACAGTATTATTGTCCTCCTAAACAAAAAGGGAGGGGAAACGGGTATCTAGTATCTAAACGAAAAAGAAAATTACAAAAAGCCCGCTTCCCAAAGGAAGAGGGCTTTTTTATTATTATAGTTACTTTACTTGATCTGAATTATCGATTGTAGGTATTTTTCATTAATCTTTTTAACGTCTCATTGGAGGACACGTTGAAAAAAACAGGTGCAGAAATTCTCGTTGACGGATTAATCCAGGAGAAAGTAGATATTATTTTCGGGTATCCCGGTGGTGTGGTCATTCCCATTTTCGATGTGTTGTATGACGCTAAAAAGCTGAAAGTAATCCTTACCCGCCATGAGCAGGCTGCGGCTCACGCGGCAGATGGGTATGCCCGGGCAACCGGAAAGGTCGGTGTTTGTCTATCCACCTCAGGCCCCGGAGCCACCAATATGGTTACCGGTATTGCTACTGCCTATCTTGACAGTATACCGCTCGTTGCAATAACAGGCCAGGTAAGCACACCGATGCTTGGGACCGATGCTTTTCAGGAAGCTGATATGGTTGGTATCTCCCTGCCGATAACGAAACATAACTTCCTGGTGAAGACTGTCGAGGAATTGCCTACCATTATAAAACAGGCTTTTCATATTGCTCGAACAGGAAGACCGGGCCCGGTGCTTATTGACATTCCGGTTGACGTTTCCCGAAGCGTCCTTCACAACTATGAATATCCAAAGGATGTCTCGATACGCAGTTATAAACCTAATGTGGTCGGCCACTCACGGCAGATTAAAAAAGCGGCGGCGGCAATTAAAGAAGCACAAAAACCTCTTATCTATGCCGGCGGCGGCATTATTATCTCCGGAGCACACAAAGAGCTGCGTGAATTCGTGGAAAAAACAAATATACCGGTTACCACCACTCTTATGGGCCTTGGCGGTTTCCCCGGGACCCACCCGCTCTTTCTGGGTATGCCCGGCATGCATGGCACTAAAGCGGCAAACTATTCTCTGCAGAACACCGATCTCATTCTCTCCATCGGTGCCCGTTTTGATGACCGGGTTACCGGAAATGCTGATAAATTTGCACCCTATGCAAAAATTATTCATATGGATATTGATCCGGCTGCAATTTCAAAAATCATTAAAGTGGATATTCCGGTTGTCGGTGATGCAAAGAATATTCTTACGCAATTAAACAAAGAAGTAGTACCCGGGGACTATACTGCATGGAATAAACAAATCGTACAATGGAAAGCAAAGGGCCAGTTCAAATATACACCGTCAAAGACCGTTATTAAACCCCAGGCTGTTGTTGAAGCTGTGTATAAGGAGACCAGGGGAGATGCGGTTATTACAACAGAGGTCGGCCAGAACCAGATGTGGACCGCGCATTACTATAAATTTGATAAACCGAGAACCTTATTAAGCTCGGGCGGGCTTGGTACAATGGGGTATGGCATGCCTGCTGCAATGGGCGCTGCGCTCGGTGTGAAAAAGCCGGTTATCGATATTGCCGGAGACGGATCCATTCAGATGAATATCCAGGAACTGGCTACGATATCCATAAATAACATCCCGGTAAAAGTGGTTATTTTGAACAACGGGTACCTCGGCATGGTACGACAGTGGCAGGAACTCTTTTTCGACGGGCGATACAGCTCAACCTGCCTTATGGCAGACACCGTTTGTGCCGGATGTAAAGATATCGGCGCGTGTAAAAGACCCTATATACCTGACTTTGTTGCACTGGCAAAAAGTTATAACATTCCTGCATTCAGGGCAGTAAAACCATCGGAAATGTTACCGGTTTTGCGGAAGGGATTAAAACTCAAGGGCCCGGCAATTATGGAATTCATTGTCGCGCGGGAGGAAAACGTTTTTCCAATGGTGCCTGCAGGTCAGCCGTTAGATCAAATCATGGAGGGAAAATGAGTACACATACAATTTCAATGTTTGTCGAAAACCATAGTGGTTCACTTTCCCGTATTGCCGGCCTTTTCTCCAGCAGGGGATACAATATCACCAGCCTTACTGTTGCTGAAACGGAGGATCAGACCGTGTCACGCATGACCATTGTGGTCGGCGGTGATGAAGATGTGCTTGAGCAGGTTGTCAAACAACTCAACCGGCTTATTGATGTGATTAAAGTTATCGATTTCCAGAATGAACCGGTAATCGATCGGGAGCTTATTCTTATCAAAATCAATATCACGAAAACAAACCGCCATGAGATATTAACACTGGTGAACATTTTCAGTGGTAACGTCATCTTTGTAACACAGACTTCAATTACCATTGAATTAACCGGAACAAGCAGCGCAATTGATAATTTCATTGCACTCATTCAGCCGTATGGCATTAAAGAACTTGTCAGAACAGGAAAAATCGCAATTACACAATCAAAGCACTGATTCGTTCAACCGGGCTGTGACAGGTATAAAGGAAAACTGGAAACGAGAATAGGTATACTACATTATTCATATTTGTTAATGAAAGGAGCCTAACACATGGGCGTTATTGATTTTGGCGGCGTGAAAGAACATGTTGTAACCCGTAAAGAGTTTCCGATAACAAAAGCACGGAGAATACTCAAAAACGAAACGATTGCCGTTATCGGGTACGGAGTCCAGGGACCTGCCCAGGCCTTGAATATGAAAGACAATGGTATTAATGTCATCATTGGCCAGGCGAAAGCTTTCAGGAAAGACTGGAACCGGGCGGTAAAAGACGGCTGGAAACCCGGGAAAACCCTTTTTGACATCGAGGAAGCGGTAAAACGCGGCACCATTATCAAAATGCTTGTGACCGACGCTGCCCAGCGGCAGATATGGCCCCTGGTAAAAAAACATCTCAACCCGGGTGACGCGCTCTATTTCTCGCACGGCTTCTCTATTGTCTACAAGGACCAGACAAAAGTAATCCCGCCGAAAGATGTTGATGTCATTATGGTCGCGCCAAAAGGAAGCGGCACGTCAGTACGGCGTAATTTCCTCTCCGGCGCCGGCATTAATTCCAGCTACGCCGTGCATCAGGATGCGACCGGCAGGGCAACCGAAAGATGCCTTGCTATTGGTATCGGGGTTGGATCGGGCTACCTGTTTCCGACAACATTTCACAAAGAGGTGTACAGTGACCTTACGGGCGAACGCGGTGTGCTTATGGGCGCCCTCGCCGGTATTATGGAAGCCCAATATGAGGTGCTCCGCAAACATGGGCACTCCCCCAGCGAAGCGTTTAATGAAACCGTCGAAGAACTGACCCAGAGTCTGATTCGTCTGGTGGATGAAAATGGCATGGACTGGATGTACTCCAATTGCTCTGCAACTGCACAACGCGGTGCGCTGGACTGGAAACCGAAATTTAAAAAAGCAACACTGCCGGTGTTTAACGAACTGTATAAACGGGTAAAGGATGGTGTTGAAACAAAGCGGGTTATTTCGGTATGCGGCAAAAAGGATTATAAACAACGGTTGGACAATGAGCTGTCTGTTATGGGTAATTCGGAGATGTGGCGGGCAGGAAAAGCTGTCAGATCACTGCGGCCAAAAGAAAAGGCAAAGGTTATTACTAAAGCAACCAAAGGAATCAGCGGCAGGAAACAAAATTAGTACCTTACAGATTGCTTTCTTGTTTTTTAGAAAGGAATCTGATAAGGAAC